>JACQZO010000021.1 GCA_016207805.1 Candidatus Abawacabacteria bacterium
AAGGTGGAATGGCTGACTCTTCTATGATGGAGGAAAATACTTTTACTATTTCTGCCCAACGTCAGCAATTAATAGGAGTTAAGCTAACTGAAGTTAAGTCACAAAACATTAATAAAACAATTCGTGCAGTTGGAAACATTGTAGTAGATGAAACAAAAATGGTTGAAGTTCAGACTAAATTTAGTGGTTGGATAGACAAAGTTTTTGCTAATCAATTAGGCCAACACGTTAAAAAAGGTGATCCACTATTTACTATTTACAGTCCAGAACTTGTGGCTACACAAGAAGAATATTTGCTTGCTTGGCGTGGTACAAAGCAGTTTGAACATAGTGAGTATAAAGAAGTTGTTAGCATGGATTCACTTCTAAACGCTTCAAGACGAAGGCTTTCACAATGGGATATTAGTAAAGAGCAAATTGATGCACTAGAAACAACAGACAAAGCTGAACGCAGTATCACAATTTATGCATCAGCCAGTGGTCATATTATTATGAAAAATGCTTTGCCTAATATGCAGGTAACTCCTGATAGCAAGCTTTATACAATTGCCGATCATAGTAGGGTTTGGGTCAATGTAGATGTATTTGAAACAGATTTAGCAATGATAAAGCTTGGTCAGTCAGCCAAAATGACCGTTCCTGCTTATCCTGATAAAGAATTTTTAGGCACAGTAACTTTTATTTCACCACACCTAAACGGCGAGACTCGCACACTCAAGGTAAGGCTAGAATTTGCTAATCCTAATATTCTACTAAAACCAGAAATGTACTCAAATGTTGAGTTTGAAATCCCTATGGGAGAGAAAATAGTTATTCCAGAATCTGCTGTTATTCGCACTGGGAAACAGAATATTGCTTTTGTTAGCTTAGGGAAGGGGAGTTTTGCACTTCGTAATATTTCATTAGGGATGAAATTTGATGGATGGTATGAAGTGCTAAGTGGGTTAGAAACAAATGAACAGATTGTCACATCAGCAAATTTTTTAGTTGATGCAGAAAGTAAGCTCCAAGGTGTTAAGTCCTCTTGGCAAGAGGAAGAAAGCCAAAAGGAGAAGTAACTTATGATTGAGAATCTGATTGAATATTGCGCTCGTAATCGCTTTATAGTTTTTGCCTTCACTATATTTCTGTCAATTTGGGGTTTATGGGCATTAAAAAACGCCAAGCTTGATGCATTACCAGACCTTTCTGATACGCAAGTAATTATTTTTACTGAATGGGATGGGCGTTCACCTGATTTAGTAGAAGCTCAAGTCACTTATCCAATAGTTACTCGTCTGGTTGCTGCTCCAAAAGTGAAGGTTGTAAGAGGACAATCTTTCTTTGGTCTATCTTTTATTTATGTGATTTATGAGGATGGCACAGACATTTATTGGGCACGTAGCCGCACACTAGAATACCTTAATGGGTTAAGAGATAAACTTCCTACAGATGTTTCACCAACCTTGGGGCCAGATGCTACTGGGGTTGGTTGGGTTTATGAATATGCTTTAGTTGATGAAACAGGTAAGCATGACTTACAAGAACTACGTTCATTTCAAGACTGGAACTTAAAATATTTAATTGAATCTGTACCTGGAGTAGCTGAAGTAGCGTCTGTTGGGGGCTTTGTTAAACAGTATCAAGTAGAACTAGACCCTAACAAGTTATTAGCTTACAAAATTACTGTTGATAAAGTGATTCAAGCCATTCGTCGTAGCAATGGTGATGTAGGTGGACGCTCAATTGAGTTTGCCTCAACTGAGTATATGGTGCGTGGAAGAGGTTATATTAAATCTCTGGACGACTTAAGACACATTTCTTTAGGTTCAAGTGAAACTGGAACTCCAATACTTTTAAGAGATATAGGAGATATTAAGATTTCCTCTGAGGCTCGTCGAGGGCTAGCAGAGCTTGATGGTAAGGGTGAAACAGTTGGAGGAATTGTAATTGCTCGTTATGGTGAAAATGCTTTTGATGTAATTGCCCAAGTAAAAGCAAAACTTGAAACAATTAAAAATTCCCTTCCTGCTGGGGTAAAACTTGTTACTACTTACGATCGTTCAGATTTAATACAACGTGCAGTATATTCGCTTAATAAATCTTTAATTGAAGAATTAGCTGTTGTTGCTATATTTATCATCCTTTTCCTGCTGCATTTCCGTAGCGCACTTGTTCCTATTATTAGCTTACCTTTAGCTGTACTACTTTCCTTTATTCCTATTTATTATCTAGGTTTAACTGTAAATATAATGAGCTTAGGAGGAATAATCATTGCAATTGGAGCAATGGTTGATGCTGCAATTATCTTTGTTGAAAACGCTCATAAGAATTTAGAGGAATGGGAAAAGGCTGGTAAACCTGGCAATAGAGCAGATGTTTTGATTAGGGGATTTCGTGAAGTTGGTTCATCAATCTTTGCATCATTATTAGTCTTAACAGTCTCATTTATTCCAGTATTTACACTAGAAGCCCAAGAAGGAAGGCTATTTAAGCCACTAGCTTATGGTAAAACCTTTGCAATGTTTTTTTCTGCTGTGCTAGCTGTGACGCTTGTTCCAGCACTAGGAATGCTC
>JACQZO010000022.1 GCA_016207805.1 Candidatus Abawacabacteria bacterium
AGAAACGGGCTGAAGGCAAATCCTACAGGCATGTCATCGTTATTATTATCCGTAAGCTCTGTGAACGTATTTTTTCCCTCATCAAACATGACCGTCTCTATGTCAAACGAACACCTTTGACAATATAGTTAGTCTTATCCTAAAAAGTAAGGATGTCTTTTTGTTAATCCCTTAAATGCGATCGAAGGATTAGGATAAGTATTAATGCATGCTTACCCTTGGCGTATCTAATGTGGCTATTAGGGCGCGATTTTTGTAATGAAATTCTAATCTCAGTATACCCTCAGCATCTCTGAATATTTCTAATTTACCTAGACTGCCAGGGTGAACAATAGTTCCTACAATGTCAGCAGCACTTTCGCGAACTTTTAATTGGCTAGGTTCTATTAGTCTACGAAATAGTTCGTCTATTACAAAGCCATGAAGAATATACACGTCTAATAAACGACGAGAATCTTTTTTATTGCGGACTTCACTGAGCAAAGTTCGCAGTCGAGTTACTATTTCTCTTATCCGAATATCAACAGTGTTATTGAAATCAGGTCGTGACCTTTTTGCTGACACCGGCTCTAGTATCTCTAAAATTACTTCCTCATGTGGTATACCCGCCATTACCCTAGCAAGTGCGACGCGACTCCGTTCGGTGTTGCTGCGATACCCCCGAACAAGCTCCTCACCTCTATCCGCTAGCGATCTAGCTATTTCATCACATCTCCTGAGGCCGTCTTCACTCAAAGCGTCAATTCTATGACCAACCGTTCCTTCCCGTTGAGGCGTCCTAATAAAAATAGCTGTAGCGAGAGATGTTCTGATGTCCCTGATCAACGGTTGTGGTGGAACAGAACTGGACCTCAATGATGCTTCTCGGCTTTCTACGGTGATCATGATGAACTTTTTGAAGACTAAATAATACGCTGATCAATATTTATTGGCAATTTATTGTATCGCTTGCATGGTCTGTTATACTCTTTTTGCTTAATTATTTTGTATGTCATTTGTTATCCCTTATGTAATTGAAAAATCGCATCATGGTGAACGTAGCTATGATATTTATTCTCGTCTATTGAAAGAGCGTATCGTTTTCTTAGGTTCTGGAGTAAATGATGATGTGGCTAACAGTATTATTGCCCAATTACTCTTTTTGGAGAAAGAGGATTCTACCAAGGATATTATGTTTTATATCAATTCTCCTGGTGGATCTGTTTCTGCTGGCTTAGCGATCTATGACACCATGCAGCATATCAAGGCGCCTGTGAGTACTGTTTGTATCGGTTTGGCTGCTTCTATGGGCTCTGTATTACTGGCTGCTGGAGAGAAGGGTAAACGTTTTATTTTGCCTAATAGTGAGGTGATGATTCACCAAGTATTGGGTGGCGCTGAAGGGCAGGCTAGTGATATTGAAATTGCTGCTCGTCATATTCTTCGCACTAAGAAAAAATTAGATCAGATTCTTTCTTTACACACTGGTAAACCAGAAGAGCAAGTTCATAAAGATACTGATAGAGACAATTGGATGACTGCCGATGAGGCGATCAAATATGGCATAGTGGATAAGATGATCAAGCCTACTAAATGGACTAAAAAGTAATTATGCGAATGGCTCAAATTGGTATTATTGGTTTGGGGGTAATGGGAGCAAATATAGCGCGTAATTTTGCTAGTAAGGGGATTGTCACCAGTGTTTATAATCGTTCATCGGAAAAAACAGATGCTCTTCTTCAAGAGCATGGTAATGAATTCTTACAAGGGCATGCTAATTTAGCAGATTTTTTGGTTAGTTTAGAGAAACCAAGAAAAATACTTTTGATGGTGACCGCTGGTGCTCCGGTCGATGCAGTATTAGAAGCATTAACTTCTCTGCTAGCACCAGGAGATATTGTTATCGATGGTGGCAATTCACTATTTAGCGACACGCAGAGAAGAACAGCTCAGCTGGCAAAAGCAGGTATTCATTATATTGGCATGGGAATTTCTGGAGGAGAAGAAGGTGCTCTCCATGGACCTAGTATGATGGCTGGGATTGGTAATGAATTGGGCCAACAGGGAATGGCAAGTGACATGGTACTTAAAGAGTTACTCGAGAAAGCGACTGCTAGAGATTTCACTAATGGTCCTTGCTTGGGTTGGTTTGGAGGAGCAGGAAGTGGGCATTATGTGAAAATGATTCACAATGGGATAGAGTATGCCATTATGGAATTGATTGCCGAGACATACCAATTGCTTCGCAAAGCGTATCAACTAAGTCCTGACCAAATCGCACAGCTATTTGCTCAATGGCAAAAAGGGAAGCTGAACTCCTACCTGATTGACATTACAGCTCAAGTACTAGCCAAGAAAGATGATTTTGGAGATGGCTTTTTGATTGATAAAATCAAAGATCAAGCTGGGCAAAAGGGTACTGGCCAGTGGACAGTGCAAGATGCCTTCAGTCGTGGGATTCCGGTACCAAGCATTGTAACTGCGGTGGAAGCGCGCCAAATATCTTCTTTTCGCTCGATTCGCGTGCGTTTAGCTCAGCAATATCCGTTTGGAAAAAATAACTCCATTCAATTGCCACCATATGAGCAGCTGGAGGATATGCTCTTTAGTGGCATTGTGCTTTGTTATATTCAAGGTTTAACTTTGATTGCAACCACTGCAAAAGAACAGAGTTGGCACATTGATTTGTCTGAAGTAATCCGGATTTGGCAAGGTGGCTGTATTATTCGAGCAACATTGCTTACTAATATTAGTAATTGGCTCAAGAATATTTCTGCCGAGCAACACTTATTAGAGATACCTGCAGTAAAAGAAATATTACTGCCATACATGTCTTTGTGGCCCGAATATTTAAACATGGCTATGGTTTGTCATGTTCCTCTGATGGGATATCAAGCTAGTTACCAATATTTACTGGCTATGACTGAGGAACAGTGTTCTGCTAATTTGATTCAGGGGCTAAGAGACTTTTTTGGTGCTCATACCTATGAAAGATTAGATAAAGAAGGCATATTCCATACAGTCTGGGAATAAAAGTTACTATTATGAATACAGGTATGAACTTGAGAAAAATTGAAAAGCCATTTGCCTTTATTATTTTCGGGGCATCAGGAGATTTGGCTCAGTTAAAAATTTTCCCATCAATATATAGCTTGGCGGAACAAAAGCGATTGCCCAAAGAGTATATAATTATCGGCTTTGCCCGCTCTCATTTTGAAGAAAGTGCATTTCGTGAATTATTTGCTCAGAGTGTCAGGAAGCACTTTAAAGAGGGTACTAATGAGGCTGTGCTTGAGGAAATCGTAAGTCATGTCACCTATATTTCTGGGCAATATGGTGATTCGGTAGCATATGAGAGATTGAAGACTGTCATTATCAAACATGATCATCATAAGCAGTGGCAAAAAGTAATTTATTTAGCTATTCCACCCACGGTTTTTGACACTGTAGCTGCAAATGTGGCGGTGATCAGAGAGAAAAATGAGGAAATAAAAATTATTATTGAAAAACCATTAGGTGTCGATTCAACTTCAGCTAGGCATTTGTTTCATCAAATTAGTCTACATTTTAATGAGGCAGAAATTTATTTACTTGATCATTATTTAGGAAAAGAAGCAATTCAAAGCATTTTGTCCCTAAGGTATGCCAATAGAATGCTTAATCACATGCTGACTGGTAGTGAGATTGCTAATATTCAAATTACTGCCTTTGAAAACATTGGTGTGGGAAAACGTTTGGGCTACTTTGATGAAGTGGGTATTATTCGCGATATGATTCAATCACATTTATTACAGGTATTAGCTTTGGTAACCATGTCGATACCAGTAAAAGAAAGTGCCCTTAGTTTTCAAAGAGAAAAAAATAATGTGCTCGCTTCACTACACTTTGCTGATAAAATAAGAAATCCTTTGTGCATTGGCCAATACGCCTCTTATCGACAAGAAGCTGAACAAGTAAAGAATTCAACCACTGAGACCTTTGCTGCCATGACCCTCTTTATCGATCAAGTACATTGGTACAATGTGCCAATTTTTATCAGAACTGGGAAAAAGATGGCCAAGAAGCGTACAGAAGTAGTGATCGAATTCAAAAAGCTGCCGTTTCAGAAAGCTGATTTGCCGCCTAACCGCTTAATTTTGAATATTCAACCTCATGAGCAGATTGAGATTCAATTGCTCAATAAAGTAGGAGGCACGCATACTGCTTATCGTACCCTAACCACCAGTGATTCTTTGGCTTGTTTTGGTGATGACTGTTTACCAGAACATGCACGACTGCTGATGGATGTGATTCAGGGCAGAAAAATGTTTTTCCTTAGTTTTCAGGAAGTACTTGCCTGTTGGGATTTGATTGATGAGGTAATTGCCTATAAGAATGCCAAACCTTCAGCATTGATTACTTATCCTGATGGTGCTGCAGAAATCTCTGAGGCCAATGAATTGCCTGAGACATTTGGCTTTAATTGGTATGCCCATGCAGGTTAGTACTTTCACTTCGGACTTCGATTGGCTAGTGGCCAGTCGACAATTTATTTGTCAAACTATTCAAGATTGTTTAGCTAATGAAACTATTGTCCGATTAGCCTTAAGTGGTGGGAGCACACCCAAGCCTGTATATGACAGTTTAGCAAAGGAAAGCATTCCTTTTGATCGACTGGAACTTTTTCAAGTAGATGAGCGTTATGTTCCTCCAGAGAGCAGTGATCTTAATGCGAATATGTTGCGAGAAACCATCCTAAAAGATGCCACGTTATTTCGTGGGTATCATCTATTTGATACTGCTCTAACTCTGCAAAACAGCATGCAAGTATATGAGGAAATGCTAGCTAAGCTACCACAACCACTTTTTCACTTAACCATTTTAGGTATAGGACCAGATGGCCATACAGCTTCACTTTTTCCTCATAGTCCGGCCTTAGCTAGTGATCAGTTGGTGGCGAGTACCAGCACAGAAGTTTTTGCTGGCCGAGACCGACTGACATTAACGCCCAAAGCGTTATTAGCCAGTGAAACTATCTTAATTTTAGTAAATGGGAGAGAAAAGTCTGCTATTACTAATGCTTTTATTGAAGGAAAAGCTAAAAAGGAAGACTTGCCGATTATGTGCATCCATGAGCACAAGAATATCCATCTCTTTTGGCAGAATGGATAGGTGAAAGTGAGTCTATTTTGTTGAAGCTGTCTTATATTATGAATGGTGAGCATGTCCGGATTTAAACCGGAGTCACTCATCCCGCATTAGATGGCAATGGTGGGTTTGCCCGGATTCGAACCGGGGACCTCCACAATGTCAATGTGGCACTCTAGCCAACTGAGCTACAAACCCATTGTGATGTGTGCGGGATTAATATCATACTTTACCAACTGAGCTATGTGCTCATGATAATTTCTCTATTTCCTGTGCAGGCAATATAAATAGCTTGGCTTAAAAAGTAAATTATTCTGGTTATAAATTTGGTTTCCCCTGCAATTGTTTACCTAGTCGGGGATAATTGCTTTGTATTTGTTCTTGTAATTCGCCATTAATTATTTGGGGATTGCTTATCAGCAGTGCATTACTATCGATAATACGGCAAGGAATATCGCTGTCTTTACAATGTGATTTAATTTGTTGTGCTAAGCTTTCTTTTTCCCAGACAATATCCTGATAGAGCTCGCTAAAAGGAAAACTGACACTAATGGCTGCCAGTTGATCACTATCATTGTCAGTAAGCAGGGCTACACTACGAGACGTTCTCCTAAATGCTTGCGCCAACTTGGCTTGGGTTGCAGTAAACAAAAAGGTAAAAGATTGAAGGAAAAAAGTGACAGATTGGTATTCTTTGTAATTGAGAAAATAATTAGTTAAATCTGTAAGTCTCTTGGTCATGTCTCCATTGGCGACCTGGATACCAGCTACTGTGGGAAAACTTTGCAAAAGTAACATCTCTTGATGAAGTTCAGTGCATGTTAGCCAAAAGTCGCTGTCATGATGAGAAAAGTAGGCGACACTTTCCTCAATATATCGGTGAAAAAGTAGCAAACATTTATCAGCTGGAAAATGATCGAGCAATTCTGTACCAGCTTGACCCAACAAAGGCGGTGGAGCAAACAAAACAATGGCATTATTCATTTGCTGTAGAGAAATTAAATAATGATGGGAAATTGGGGAGTGGCAAATGTCTCCAGGCTATTATACTTATTGGCAACGTTGACGTGTTCAATTGCTACTCTACCAGCATACAAGATGGGGGGAATAACATTTGCTCCTATCAGAGGTAATGAGCCCAAGAAGTACACATTTTCTCTCCCTAAGCCACCCTTTTCGGCTGTATTCGCTAAGCCACGTTTGATACGAACGAAGCTTCGCCAAGCATCATTGGGTTTTCTATCTCGTAGTAAGAGCTGGCTAAACTCTTGCCCTGTCCTCATATCTGCCTCATAAAGTAGTAGAGCATTTTGGGCTGATTTCCTGATCAATTGCTCATGAGGGATGTTTACCGATTGTGCTTCATTGAAAAGTGCTATGCCTTCTTGAGTGTAAATATAGCCGGGAAAGCCATAGCTATATAAATGCCAATGCTGCTTTTCGGCATTGTGGCGGCTGAGGATATGAGTTAACAATTCATGGGCAATGAGTCTGATCAAACGATTCTGAGGAATGGCTTTGTTTCTGGGGATAGCGATTTGATTGTTTTTGCGAATACGAATCGAAGCAAATTGATGCTCGCTTATTTTGCATTTCCAATCAGTAATGCCGTAAGTGGTCAAAATCTGCTGAAAAACATCTTGAATATGCTCAGCATCCAGTACTACTTCTTTTTCATCGCGACTTAATTTGGCTACATTTTGGACATAAGTTTGTGCTCTTTCTAGCTCTTCACTACTTAAGGGACGAAATACGGTTCGAGCAATAGCCAAAAACTCTTTGGACCCAATGGCTTTTAGTAACTGTATTTGTCGGGCAATTTCTTCTGCACGGCTTTTGATCAGCATACCAATATCTGAATCAAATTGAGGAATAGCCTCTAGCTCTTTCAAGGCACTTTCATATAATTCACTTACCTTTTGATAATGAAATTGAGGACAGTAGGTGCTATCAGCGAGCCATTTTTTTCTTTCTTCAGCTAAATTAATGGGCTGCAAATGATATAAGAAACTTAAATTATTATAGAGCTCACCTAGGAGTTGATCGGCCTCTTTCTCTTGCTCAAAAGAGGTAGAGACTTGAGCTGGTGCTTGTAAGAAATGTCCTGGTAAACCTTTGAAAGGATCAATAAATACTTTGCGCAAATTTCTTCTACCAATAGCTACTTTATACGTCTGATCCGAATAATCTCTGATAGTGACAAAAGTGCGTACTTTCCTTTTACCCAATTGCAATTTTAGGCTAAAAAACTCTACCTTTTCCTTAGCCTCATAGTCCTTATCGATTATCCCTAAGCGGATAGCTAAAGCACGATCAATAGAGGTGTAGATTTTGTTAGTGTCTAATACAGCAATAGTTCGCTCTTGTTTGCCGTTCTTGGCTAATAATGCCACTGGCTCGAAGCTCCCTAATATTTCCTTTCCTGATAAATGCTCGATCTCAGTCTCGATCATTTCTGTGGTCTGTTGTTTACCAAATATTTCTTTTCCTAGGCGCACACCGCGTTCAGGGGTCTTCACTTTTAGCCCCTGTATTCTATCTAAGCGTTCACGTAGCTTGGCTTTATTGGCTACCTGGATACTCAGTCCCCCCCGAGCATTCATTTCTAATACCATTGGAGTGCCCTTTTTGTTTAGTACTATATCAATAGCTAGATAGCCAATATTAGAATAAAGCTGTGCTTGGGAAGCTATTAACAGAATCTGATCCCAAGCCGGTATGGTGAAACCAATAGGGCTGATATCGCAGTAGGGGAGTAATTTGACCGATTTGTCTCTAATTACCACCCGAGTAATTTTCCCACTAGCCAAATCTATACCGGCAATAGCACCACCAGCATGATAATTTGCCTTGCCATCAGATTCTTTGGTAGGAAAACGAATCATAGCCATTACAGGAATGAGATTATGGACAATAACTCGAATATCAGGCAGGCCTTGATAGCTGAAAGTGGACAAGTCAGGATGACAAATGATACGTTGCTCTAAAATAGCAATGTCGGGAGCATTGGTTAGGGAAAAGTTACCATCCAAAATATTAGCAATATGATTTTTTAGTTCGCGTGCTTTTTGGGGGCTGATACTCTTCTTGTCAGTAACAATTTTAATTCCTTCTCCGCCAAAACCACGATTAGGTTTAATTACAAAACTTTTGGCAGCAATTTCATCGAATTGGAATGTTTCTAATTCTTTTTTGTTATGAATAACTTTATATACTGTGGCTGTGGGAATTTTGTGCTGATAAAAGAATTGTTTTGATTCTAATTTATTGTCTGCTAAACGAATCGCCTTTTTTTTATTGAAAGGCTTGATGTACAGAATGTTTCGGGCATTGATGCCGAGAATACCAGTAGACCACTTCATAATGACATTTTATTCTTCAGTGTCTTGTTCCACGCTATCAATCAAATCTCTAAAGCGTAATACTTCAGAAACACGCAAACCGGTCCATTTTCCAATCAAATAATTGATGGGAATCATTAACCAGGTTACTTCTGGATAAGCTAAAATAGTATTTTTCTGAGAATCGAGAATAAAGTAGGCGGCGAGACTAACGACAATGGTTTCTAAGAACAATAAACTAGCGCTACGCAAGCCACGCTCTAGCTCTAAGCTAACAAAGCGTTCAGCCATAATCATTAACAAAATTAGAGGCAAAATATCGATAGTGATAAAACCGTGATAATCGAAAAAAGTGGCAATGACAAAGAGAGCGATCATGATCACTGTGATACCAATTAACATAATAGCCATTTTCGGTACATACATGATACGCATATTACGCATAATCCTTCGCAAAAGGATGCTTGCCAAAGCGATAATTACAAAAGTGATACTGCCCACTGCGCCGCCAATTACTAAGAAAGCAATAGTAAATATTGTCGGGGTATAGATACCCAAAGTAGCAATACCGATGAATTGGCGGAAAAAGCTAATGATGGTGACGATAAAGGGAATGCAAAGTAATAGAAATAAGCTACTATCGGGTACTCCTTTTTGGCGTAGGTAATTAATGATGCCAAGCATGAAATTTTTGATACCAATGTTTTCTTGAGTTTCTACTTCTCTAAAGGTGATCTTATCATTGGTAAGAATGCCGGTTAATTCAGCGCTATTTTTAGCTTCCAAGAGAGATATGCCCGTTGGTGTCTCGGGCAGCAGAGCTGCTTTACTTGCTAGAATAATTTTATTGGCACCGATGCTACTAAAGCTATTTTTACTTAATCTTTCTAAAGTACTGAGATTGCCATCGGCAATGAGGATGATAATTTTGTCTCGCAATGTTTCTCGTAATTGAGAACGAATTAAATCGCCAGTATTCGCTAAGACAAATATAAAAATGCTGCGTTGAATGGCGTTTCTTTCACTATTACTCAGGGATGTGTCGAGCTGGATAATATTGGTTAATATATTTTTTAGCCGCAATTGATCAGCTAGTTGCGCTATCTCCGGTGTATTGTGTGCGCTATCAACCAATATTGTCTGCGAGCGTTCATAAACAAAGATATTTTTTTTGGCAACCAAATCTTGGTCACCATTGTTAACTGTAAGCTGTACAGTATAAATGCCTGGTTTATTGTAGGTATGAATAATTTCTTTCCCACTTCCCCCCGATTTGTCGCCGAAATCCCAGAGGAATTCACTAGTATTTGAGACTCGTATTTGGGAACGGCTTGCATCAAAGAGAATGTTTTTATTTAATTCCACCGTGTCACTACTATCAATAATGGCCCCACTAACAACTTCCGGACCAATAACCGTCATGGCAAAAGTGGTCGGGATAAAAAGCATACATGCTACTACTACCCCTAATAAAAACTTCTTCATAAGATTTTATAGCGCCCAGAGTGTAGCATAGAATTAAAAATAACAAATAAAAAATAAAAAATGAGGGACTGGGAATTACAGGAGGAAACGAGATTATAGGAGGGACAAGATCATAAAGACAAAGACTAAGACAAACACGAAGACGAGTGGAATGCTTACAATAAGCTCCTGTCTTGGTCTTGGTGTTCGTCTTCGTCTTTATGATCTCGCCCCTCAATTCCCACCTTCCTGTAAATGCCTTCTTAGTATCTCCTCCACTTCGTGGGCACTATTACTCTTAATCAACTGCACTCTTAACTCCTTCGCCCCCTCAAATCCATGCGTATACCATGCCAAATGTTTTCTCATCGGATGGAAAAATGTCGTGCCGTAAATTTCTTCGTATTTGTAAGCATGTTGAATAGCAGTCTGTAAGCGTTGGCTAATGTGTACTTCTTTCTGACTAAAAAACCAAGGATTGCCAAAAGTTGCTCGACCAATTAATACCCCATCGACACCAAAGTTGGTGATGTGATCCTTGGCCATAGATAGGTCTTTGATGTCGCCATTACCTAAAACACTGGTGGTAGTGGCCTTAATAATTTTGGCAGCGCGAGCAATGGCTTGCCAATCAGCTGTGCCGCTATACATTTGCATCAAGGTTCGTCCATGGAGAGAAATATTAGCAGGTGTCTCTAATAGCAAATTCTCCACCCATTTTTCTACTACTATTTCATCATAGCCAATGCGAGTTTTTACTGATACCGGCAAAAGTTGAGTGGCTCTATGTTTGCTATAGGTTTTAGCCAAAAAGTCTTTAGTACGTTGAGGAATCTTCAAATCCTCAATTGTTTTGCCTTGATGAGCATCATGTGCTCCTTGTTTCACGGCACGAATAATTTCTCTAGCTAAGTCTGGAGTGCGAATTAATCCAGCTCCAGCACCCTTAGCAGAAACGTTTTTTGCCGGGCAACCCATATTGATATCAATGCCATCGAAGCCCATATGATGGACCATAATGGCTGCTTGATAGAAGGCATCTATATTAGTACCAAACACTTGGGCAACTATAGGTCTTTCTATTTCATCATAAAGAAAAGGCAAAAACACCTTTTCTGGATTCCCAACATTCATGCCTTCAACCGAGACAAATTCAGTAATCAGCAAATCTGGTTTGCCGCATTGCGCGACTATAAAGCGAAATGCAGCATCCGTGACACCATCCATGGGAGAAAGGCCCAAGATTGGTTCAGGTAGCTGATCCCAAAAACCTCTATGCATGCAAATGAGCGTTGGTGAGTGGAATTGGGATTTGGCCTAATTGTCCTTTACAGAAGCTTACTTGGTACAAGCTAATACCACCATGAGTAAAGGTTGAAATACAGCCAGTCAAGTAGAGACGATAAGCGCGAAGCACTTCAGGGCTTACCATGTCTTTCAATTCTGCCTGTTTTGCTTCAAATCTTTGCCACCAAGCTCTCAAAGTGAGCGCATAATGCTGTTGCAAGTTTTCTAAATGGTACACTTCTAGCTTTACATCACGTAAGCCATTAATTAGCTCTCCTGGCTCAGGTAAGTAGGCTCCAGGGAAAATGTACTTATTCATCCAATCATCGATAGCACTGCTCTTTAATTTGCCAATAGTGTGCAATAATCCGACGCCAAGTGGCTTTAATAACTTGTCAGTAGCGCGCATGTAGGCTGCAATATTATCCTTGCCCACATGTTCCATCATGCCAATACTAACTATCCGGTCAAAAGTGTCACCTCTTTTGGCTAATTCTCGATAATCAATCAGCTCCAAGGTAATGTCTTTCTCTAGACCTGCTTCGGCAATCCGAGCTTTTGCTTTCTCCAGTTGATTTCTACTCAAGGTGATGCCATGAGCTTTGACACCATACTTTTGTACTGCATACATAACCAAAGCACCCCAGCCACAGCCAATGTCGAGTAAAGTTTGTCCTGGTTTGAGCAGTAATTTGCGACAAATATATTCCAACTTGTCATCTTGGGCTTGTTCAATACTATTATTAGCGTCTTTGAAATACGCACAAGAGTAAACCATTTTCTTATCTAACCACGCTTCATAAAACTCATTACTGAGATCATAATGAAAGCTGATATTCTTTTTGGCTTGAGCAATGTTGTTTTTGTAGCTGATTCTCAGGAGCACTATCTGAGCTAGCGTTTTTAAACTAGGACGAATACGTGCTATCTCTGGAGCAAAGCGTAAACGAGTAAGCTGCTCCCAATCTCCTTCGACATCAATATCACCATGCATATAACCTTCGCCAAAGCCCAAGCTAACATGTTTAATAATATCGTCTAAGACACGGGAGTTATGGAAAATGATAGTGAAAGCCGGTGTGTCATTCCCATAACGAATTCTCTGATAGTCCCAATATTGTACCTCAAAAGAAGTAGATTTTATTTGTTTGAAAATGCTATCTATGATGTGAAAGGCTCTAGTCATAATTCATGAGGGAGTGGCTGATTTTCCAATTATCACCAGCTCCAATAGTTAAAAATAAAGCATCTTGATCTTTCTGAGAAACAATGTATTGCTCTGTCTCACCTGGTGTCAAGAATTTTACTTGGGGATGATAGTTGCCAATACGTTTGGCGAGGTTGTCTCCAGTGACTCCTGGAATCGGTTTTTCTCGTGCAGATGCGTAGATATCATGAATGATTACTTCGTCAGCATCAGAAAATGCTTGGGCAAAGTCTTCTAATAAAGCCTGGGTACGACTATACGTATGTGGCATAAAGCTCACTATCAACTTTCTTTCGGGATAGAACGCTTTCAAAGCATTTAAAGTGGCTTTTATTTCTGTCGGATGATGGCCAAAGTCATCATATACTAGGGCTTTCCCATAGTTACCTAAGCGTTGCAGGCGGCGAGTGGTAGAAGCAAAATTTTTAATTGTTTGTTGAAGCGTACTAAATAATTGATCTTGTTTTTCAGCATAAAATAAGCCATAGCACATTGCGATCACACTAGTAGCATTGAGACAGTTGTGTTTCCCAGGTATCAGCATTTCAAATGCATGCAATTGATCACCAATCTGTACTTGAAAGCTTTGCAATTCATTTCCCACTGTGTAATTAACCATTCTAATATCTGCTTCAGGGCTTTCTCCATAGGTAAGAACTTTTCTAGGATTACTGCTTAATTCTGACAGCAAGGTTTTGACTGCAGGACTATCGATGCATGCTACTAATATGCCATTATCCGGCAGTCGGGTGACATACTCCTTAAATGCAGAAATAATATCAGATAGATCGTGAAAGTAATCGAGATGATCTTCTTCGATATTGGTGATAATCAAGCCAAAGGGATGAAAATTTAGGAAATGTCTTCGATATTCGCATGTCTCAGCCACAAAGTATTCGCCTTTTCCTGAACGGGCATTCATATTATTAAACTGGGGAACTTGTGAGCCAACGATAGCTAAAGGATCTTTTCCTAAATCAGCTAGAGCTAAGGCTAATAGTGCGGTTGTTGTGGTTTTCCCATGCGTTCCTGCTACACCAATACTTTTTTTAAGTTGCGATATTTCTCCCAATGCCTGTGGATAATGATAAAAGGCAATACCACGAGCTCGGGCCGCTTTGATTTCCGGATTGTCTTCTCCCCAAGCAGCAGAGGCAATAATTACTTCAGTTTCTGGTGGGATATTATCAGGGTGAAAACTTTCTACTACTGGAATGGCCAATGCTGCCAAAATAGCATCGGTTAAGAACTTTTCATTAACATCCGAGCCAGTAATATGTTTGCCTAAGCTTTTTAAAATTTGGGCCAGTGCAGTCATGCCCCAACCTTTGATGCCAATAAAGTGAATATGCTGTGCTTGTAATAAAGGGCTAGTCATAGGTAGCTATAAATAAAGCTAGGCTTCTTGATGAATAGGAATTTGACTCACTCGGCAAGAAGGACATAAACCATAAACATCCAGACGGTGTTTTTCAATACGATATGAAGTGATCTTGGCAATTTCTTGCTCTAATCCTTCGATGGTGATACCAAAGACATCTTCCATTTTATTACACCGTAAGCAGATGACATGATAATGAGTTCCTTTCATGACCTCATAGCGGCTAGCATTTTTGCCCTGGTGATGCTCCATGATTAGATGGTGCTGGGCCAGTGTCTCCAAAGTTCGATATACCGTGGCTAAGCTAAGTTTACGCATCTTTCGTCGTAAGGTGTGGAAAATTTCCTCAGCAGTGGGATGGTCATTTCTATTGGCCAGCTCTTCTAAAATTATTCTGCGCTGAACAGTGACTGGCACTTTCTTGTCATTCAGCATCTTTAGTGCTCCTTCCATAATCGGCGAATGAATATTACTCGCAAAAAGTAGCCTAGCACTGAATGGTTGGGGATTCAACGCAGAGGGAATCTAGAAGCTAAAATCTAGAATTTGAATTAGGGCTCAAAAGAGTGAAGCTAGGTTAAGACGAATCAAGGCGATGAAAGATGACAAATTAGCCAGGTCAGCAACCCTATCCTCATTGTCATACCAAACTGGATTTGGTATCCAGCAGGGACAGATTTTCCCTTAAACTACAAGTTACTCCATAGCACTATTGTCCCTGCTGGGTACCGGATCTGGGTCCGGTACGACAGTTAAAGCGAGAGGTGTTAACCACGCCTATCTGTCAGGCTTTATTGATTGAGTGCCAAAAGCACGCAACTGTTTAGTACTACAGTAGTTGATGATACTGTCGATTACAACGCTTGCTATCTACTGGCCATTTCTGTTACAATTACTTGAAAACTAAAAAATTAACACAAAAAGACATGTCTCCCCGCGTGCTTCAATATCTCTCCAAACTTGTTCCTAACCGAGTTACTCATCGTTGGAACAATCACAAGGTGTTAGCGGCTTTCGCAGCTGTATTGATCGTGATGGCATTGTTGCCAATTCCGAAAGATTTGCGCAATATTTTTGCTGATGCGCCTGATCCAGCTTTGTTTGGAGTAGCAGATAATTATATTGTAGTTGATGATGCTACTAGTGATATACCTGCTGGCGTGGCAATAGACTGTAATTTAGAAACCAGCACGACACCAACGAATGATGGGGATTGTTCGTTGCGCGATGCGGTGCAGTTAGCAGAGGATGAACGCGGTGGTACTAATGTTGATCCAATTTATATTTTATTTGATACTGATATTGAAGAAATATCTTTGATGGATAGTATTACTATTGCTGTCGAGGATCTTCATATTATTGGTAATATGGGAGATGACAATTTGCCATCTGTAGTACTGACTCCTGACGCAGCATTTGTTTCAGCAACACAAGCTGATTGTTCAGTTATTTCTCCCACCGATGGGTCAACTCTCAATGCGCCCCATGCTCCATTAGTAGATATAATGGTGGACAATGTAGAGCTTGCACAGTTGGCGTTTGTCAATGCAGAAGGAAATGCTATCCAGGCATCTGGTGCTAGCGGTCTTTCTATCCATGATAACTTAATAGGAACTAGAGACCGTGCTACTATTGAAGCTAATACATTGCATGGTATTTGTATCACCACAGCAATTGATATTATTACTAATGTGAATATTTACGGCAACATTATTGTGGGTAGTGGTAATGATGGCATTCGTTTGGAGGGTGTATATGGTTATAACAAGGATGATTCAGAGGTAATTGAGCAATACTATGTTGCTGCTAATATTTACAATAACCTCATTGGTACTTTCGATGGGGCCGCTACTACGCTAGAGCCGGAGGATGCGGATTTCCCTGGTAATCATTATTCTGGTATTGCTGCTCGTCTTACTTTAGGCGGTGAAATTAAGCGTAATATAATCGTCAATAATGGTTTTACCGATATAGAAGAAGATTCCGATTTTGATCATGTCGGAGATGGTATTACTCTATTAGAAACTTTGGGTATTATTATTTATGATAATTTCATTGGCGTCACACCAAATAGCGAGTTAATTGATGCTAATGGTATTAATGATACCTTTCCTTTGCCTGTAGATGGTAATGAATTGTTAGACATTAGTGTTGCCGAAACTGATATGGCACCCAGTGCCTTTGAACGAGCATCAAATGCTTGTGATGGTATTGGTATCCGCTATTTTGATGCTATGGGTGACCAAGAATACTTCTGTCGTGATGAAGATACCTTGCTTGCTGAACGACCGGATAGTGTACTCGATCTTTTCCCACTTAATGCTGTGTCTACTATTGATGAAGATGTTGTCCAGAACTTTCTTGGCCCATCTAATTCAAATGCCATTTATAATAATGCAATTGGTTATAATCAACGAAATGGTATTTATATCCAAACATTGGCGTGTAACACAACTTTAGGCTCTGCTGAATTAGCACATAATTTGCCTAACATTTTAGGATCTAATGATGATGGTGTGGCAAGAGTACAAAGCCAGGCCAATACCATCATTCAAAATACTATTTTCGCTAATGATGCTAACCTAGGTGATCAAACTGCTACCGGTTCAGGTAGCTATGGTATTGGTATCGATCTAGAAGATTATGCTACGGCTATCTGGTCTGGGGCTGCAGATGAAATTACCGGTGCTTCTGTCCAAGGCGGTGATTACCGACCTAGTTATTGGGCATATCTTTTTGCTCATCTCGATGAGGCTACTATTACCACTAGATTTGGTTGTGAAGATGCCGATAACACTCCTACTTGGGAACCAATTCAGACTAATACTGATATAGATTTTAATATTACTGAAAATGATGCCACTGATTCAGGAGAAGACCCAGATGCTGGTGCTAATCGCTTGATTAATGCACCAATTATTGATGGTCCAGCGTCAACTATGAGTAGTATCACAGGTACGGCACCAGAAGGTACGTTAGTGGAATTATTCGCAGTTGATTGTACTGATTTGACTGGCAGTGATCGTTCTGCTGAGGCGCTTCGCAGTGGCTGTGATGTTGATTATAGTGAAGATGATATTGATGAAGATGCTACTGATCATCCATATGGCCATGGTCAAGGCTTCCGTTTCTTAGGAAATGCCTATGTAGAAGCAGATGCCGATGCTGACTATGAAGGAAAGTGGACTATTAATCCTGCTAGTTTTACAAATTCAGGTAATTATGGTGTAGAACCTTTCATTGGTGGCTTGGTGGTAGCAACTAGCACTGCAGTTACCAATAATACTGATGAATTGATAGAAAGTGTTACCAGATGTTGGGATGCTGGTACTGATACTGATAACATTGCTTGTGATGCTAATATCATTGCTGCCAGTGTGCCAACCGATATCTCTGCTCAAGAAGCAGGTGTCCCTGGTGTTGGTACTACGGGAAGTGGTGGTATTTGGGCTACGGATGGAGATGATGGTCTCGAAAATATTTGTCAGTATGTTACTGATACCTTCAGTGATGTGCCTACGGAAAGTGTATTGTCGTGTTTAGGCTCTACTTCAGAATTCTCAGCAAGTGCCTTTATCAGCCGGCCTAATTATTCGTTAACAAAGCAACTCACTAGTGGCGATACTACAGTTGCTCCAGGAGATACTGTCAGCTATGTAATTACGGCTGAGAATACGGGAAATGGTGTTTTGTACTTTGGTACTGGTTCATTGAGTGATCCTTTGAGCACTTCTCTGACTCTTGCTACTTGTGAATGGGCTACTGAAAATGCAGATGGAGACCCGATAGATGATGGTAATGACTGTTCTGGTACTGACAATGATATTATCAATACTACCGATTTTGGTAGCTTAAATCCTACTGAAGTAATAACTATCCTAGTGACTGCAACAGTGAATACTGGTCTTGAGGGAGCTGCTTGTGATATAGAAAATGAAGTGTTTGTAGGAGATGGATTCATTACCGATGATAATCAAACTGCTGCTAGCCAAAGTGGTTCAGTAGATGCAGATCATCAAGCTGATGATATTGGGGTGGTGCCTTGTGCCGGTAGTACACTGGAGAAACAAGTCGCCATAGGTAGTTCAACGAGCTATACCAATGCCGACAATACTGGTACGGGAGCGCGAGATAGTGCTCGAGGAGATGCGGTGAATTATCTCATTCACTTTACTAATAATAGTGGCTCTTCAACTGGTGTGCTGATTACGGATACTTTCCCAGCAACATTGGCATTAACGAGCAGAGCCGTAACGTGTTGGATTAATACTACTGCTACGGATACCTCAATTGCTGGCGATACGGCGATCAGCGGTTGTCGTTATGATAGTAGTAGCGGTGAATTTGATGAAAATAGTAGTGGCGATCATCGTATTACTCTGGCAGATGGTGAAACTGTTCATATCTTGGTAACAGGTTATAGCATTAATGCTAATCACGCGATCAATAATAACTTTATCTGTAATACTGCTACGGCTACTGCTTCAGGAATAACATTGCTAAGTGATCAAGCTTGTGTCCGTGTTTATGATCCTGCTCTAGATGTATTTAAGTCAGTAAGTATTGGAGGAGCGGCAGAAAGTAGCTTCAATAGTGGTACTACCAGCAGCACTTGGCCCACTGCACCAGTAGGTCAAAGTGTGACGTATTACATTGATGTGGCCAATGCTGGTACAGGTGCTAGCCTTACCAATCTAGCGGTAACTGATACTTTACCAACAGCACTTAACACTAGCACTTTCCAATGTAGCTACACTACCGGCTCTGGTAGTATTTCTACTACAGC
Organism: Candidatus Abawacabacteria bacterium; assembly: GCA_016207805.1. Lineage (NCBI taxonomy): Bacteria > Candidatus Abawacaibacteriota > Candidatus Abawacabacteria bacterium. The sequence goes on from JACQZO010000022.1 coordinate 18,573, forward strand.
AAGCCATACTGGTATCACATATGGTAGCACTTGTACCATGAATGGTAGTGGCGTGATCACTACGGGAGTAACTACGTTAGGAGCAGGTAGCTTGCTCAGAATTAGGCTCAATGGCGTAAATGTCCCTAATGTTACAGCAACGACGCAACTGTGTAATGCAATAAGTGTGACAGCAGCATTGGTAGCTACAGATACAGATAGCGCTTGTGCCCGTGTGGTGGTCCCTGGCATAACTTTGAGCAAGAGTGTTAGTTCGACTGCACCAACTCCTGGTAGCACGGTAACGTACACCTTGTTGATCGCCAATAATGGCTCATCTACTGCTAATGATTTAGTAATTACCGATGACTTGGATGATGCTGATTTAGACAATAATTTGATTCCAGATTGTGTGGCGAGCTTTGCTAATGTCACTGCACTAAATAGTGGTGTGAAGAATAATGGAACTAATACCATTACTTGGACTATAGGATCATTAACAGCTGGATCTAGTACAGCGGTAGCATTTACTGCCGTGATCAGATCAGATATTGCTACCAGCACGGAATGTCGTAATACAGCATTGGCTGATGGCTCAAATGTCACTAGTACCGATGACTCAGTAGATATCGTAGTACCAGCAGCGATCCCAAGTGGGGCGCTACTAGGCATTACCAAAGTAGCTGTGAATGATGATGGTGGTAGTGATGATCCAACTGTCTTTGAGCTAGGTGATGCAGTGAACTATCGAGTAACAGTAAGAAATACTGGAGATACTCAGGCTTTAAACTTGAGCGTACAAGATAGTATTCCTAATGCCGAAGAAGATTTGAGAAATGTAACGACAACAGCAGGCACGGTGAATACTACAGCAGTTAGTGATGATGAAGTAGAAATAACTGGTATGTCAGTAGCAGCCGATGGTAGTCAAACAATCAACTATACAGTATCTATCGTAGAAGATGATTTCCCATTAAGAAACTATCGTTTAGATGAAGATGCAGAGCAGGATGATGATCAATTTTATCCTGAACGTGTGAGAAATGATGATGTGACCAGCACTGGTACTCATAGCGATGCCGAAGATGCTTTGGCTGCACCGGATGACGAATATGTATCATTGGGGGCAGATGGTGAGATCATACTCGATGTAGCATCACGCAGAAGCGGAGCAACCAAGTTGATTGTCGATGGTGATGGTAATGACTTCTGTATTCGAGAGCTTGATCAATCAGAAGATACCGATAGAGCAGATGAAAGATATACCGTGGAAGTATCGCAAACCACTAGAAGCCGAGACTTTGAGCGTGTAGGTAGAAACCAAAGCAATAGTGGCTGTTTCGACATTGGCGATGCCGATATCACTTGGGCAAGATATATTAGAATCCAAGATACTAGCACCCAAACAGCAGGAGAAGCTCCGGGAGTAGATGTGGATGCAGTATGTCTTCTAAACCTGGGCGGATTTGTTACTAACACTGCAGGTCTATACCAAGGTACAACCTTATTAGGTACTGTCGATGAACGTGTGCTGGTAAACTTTACTGAAGCTTTTGAAGAACCATTACGAGCTAGAGATTGTAGAAGTGAAGCAGTAGTGCAAACAGCAGCACCATTGCCACCACCTCCACCAGCTCCTTATGTGCCACCAGTGAATATTCCTATCCAATTACCAAAAACAGGACCATTAGAAGCCGGAATACCACCGATGGTAGGAACAGGAGGACTAATGAGTATGTGGTGGATGTGGAGAAGAAAGATAGAGAAGAGCTAAGAGCTGAGAGCGAAGAGCTAAGATGACAGGAATGAAAAGGTTTCCAAGGCATGCCGCCTGGAAACCTTTTTTCATTTACTCTCTTAGCTCTCAGCTCTGCGCTCTTAGCTCTACTACTGCATTCCTCCCGGTGGCTGATGTTGATGGTCTAGGTTGACGAAGAGAACCTGTTCTTTTTTGAAGCCTAGTTCTACTTTTCCTGTGGGACCGGCACGATGTTTGGCGATAATAATGTCTGCTGTTCCTGGCTTTGTGGATGCTTCAGGGTTGTAGACATCGTCACGGTAAATGAAGAGGACGATATCAGCATCTTGTTCGATGGATCCAGAGTCGCGCAGATCAGATAATTGGGGTATTTTTTCGGTTCTTCCTTCTACGGCACGAGAAAGTTGAGATAAGGCGATGATGGGAATTTGTAATTCTCTGGCCAAAAGTTTTAGTGAACGGGAAATCTCTGAGATCTTTTGTACTTGATTATTATTCATAGCTACACTGCTACCATTCATCAACTGTAAGTAATCAATGATTAGTAAATCTAGACCAAATTCCTGTTGTAAACGACGTGCTTTAGTACGTAAGTCGATAACACTACAGTCAGGAGCGTCATCGATAAAAATATTAATATTGTTGAGCTCTTGCATCACCACACCAATATTTTGCAAATCTTGATCAGTCAATTGGCCGGTACGTAATTTCCAAGAATCCAAGGCCATAATAGAACAGAACATGCGCTCAACTAATTGATCTTTAGACATTTCTAGTGAGAATATACCGACACTCTTTTTGCCATGACGAGCAACATTTTCCGCTATATTCAAAGCAAAAGAAGTTTTTCCCATAGCGGGACGAGCGGCCAAGATCACGAGATCTGATGATTGCAGACCTGAGAGCATTTTGTCTAAATCATGAAAGCCGGTGCGAATACCTCGAAAAGCGATACCGTGCTCTTCTTTTTGAGCATGGAGCTCAGCAATACGTTCATAAGATTGATCCAGAACATCTTTGATATGGACAAATTTACTTTTTACAAAAGTTTGCGATACACCAAAAAGAGTCTTTTCTGCTTGCTCTAATACTTCTCTGGTGTCGGTTTTTTCGTCGTAGCCCAAGGCAGAGATTTGCTGGCCAGCAATGATTAACTTTCTTAAGGTGGATTTTTGCTTAACTATTTGAGCATAGTGATAGACATGACTAGCCGTAGGTACTACTTGGGTTAGCTCAATCAGATAGTCACTACCACCGATGCCTTCCAATTGATTCTTTTCTTCTAAAATATTCGATACAGTCAAGACATCGATTGGTTGATAGCGTTGGAAAAGGTCCAAGATCGCACGATAAATCTCACCATGGCGCTCTTCATAGAAATCATCCACGCCAATAAAATCAGAAACTTGAATAAAAGCTTCTTTATCGATTAATAGTGAGCCAAGTACGCATTGCTCAGCTTCATGACTTTGAGGGGGCAAAAATTCACTCATAGATGCTACAAATACTAGGCAGTAGTTGTTTGTCCACCAAAAATGGCTTGTACTTTGGTAAGGATTTCAGCTGCCTGGGGTTGATCTTCCTTCACTTTCAATTCCACGTCAAGACTTTCACCAATATTGGTAGCGATCAATTCTCGCACAATTTGAATACCGGCATTGGTATTCACTTTGGCCAGTTCAAAATTAGAATTGATATAAATTACAAAGCGGCCATTTTCTTTGACAATGTCACTATTGCGCAGGGCTAAACGTAAGGTAGGGGATAAACTTTTGGTGGCGAATTGCCATTTTGATTGGAGGGTACTGTCTACAACCAAGCTTACAGAATTCTGAATTCTGAATTCTGAATTCTGAGTTGGGTGAGTATTTATGGCTTGAGGAGCTTGAACACCTGTCACACTTTCTTTGTCGGTCGTCTCCTCATTCGTAATTCGTATGGATTCGACTAGCTCACCACCGGATTCGTAATTCGTAATTCCCTCTAGGCTCAAATATGCCAGTTCTAGTGCTAATATTGGTAAAGGAGAAATATTCAACTTCTTTTCACAATCTAACAAAGCTTCCAAGGCTTTAATGTACCAAGCTCTTGCAGCTTGATTGTTAATGTCTTGATGCATAGCGTCTCTAATATAAAGCAGAGCTTGTTTAACGAATTGATCGACTAAGATACCTTGTTCATAAAGTTCGCGCAGGTAGGCTAGTTTGGTAGTAGCATCAGCGGTCTGCCATAAAGCGACAAATTTTTCTATTACTTCGGTATGAACAAAACCTAGTTGATTGATAACGTGCTGAGTGGAAACTTTTTTAGCTAAAACACATTGCTCTAAAAGAGTAAGAGCATCTCTGAGGCCGCCTTCACTAGCTTGAGCAATCATTTTTAAGGCCTGATCTTCAGCCTCAATATGTTCTGCTGCAATCACTCTTTTCAGCAATTCAATAATTTTATCTTCACTTAGTGGCTTGAGGGTGAAATTTTGGGTGCGAGAGACAATAGTGGCGGGTACTTTGTGTCTTTCTGTAGTGGCCAAAATAAAATGGACATGAGCTGGTGGTTCTTCCAAAGTCTTTAGCAGGGCATTAAATGCTTCTTTGGTAAGCATATGCACTTCATCAATAATGTAAACCTTTTTGATCCCTTGCAGGGGCATAAAATGAACTTTGTCTTTGAGTTCTCTAATATCGTCAATGCTGCGATTGGAAGCAGCATCAATTTCAATAATGTCAGGAAAAGAGCCATCTTTAATGGCTAGGCAATTGGCGCATGTGGTACAGGCCTCACCATTGGCATTGAGATTGGTGCAGTTTACTCCTTTGGCCAACAACCTAGCGATGGTAGTTTTCCCGGTGCCTCGAGGGCCACAAAGTAAATATGCATGACTGACACTTTTTTCTTTTAAGGCTTGCAATACTGTTTCAGCCACAGCTTCTTGACCAATTAAATGGGCAAAATTATCTGGTCGATATTTACGGTAGAAGACAGTGTGGCCCATGGAATTACAAATTACGGATTACAAATTACGAATGAGGGGGAAGGATTAAGGAGTAGGTGGTTGTTTGTCTAATGTGATATTTACTAATTTGTCGGCTTCGGTATTTTTTTCTCGGCGGATATGATCAAAAGTTACTGTTTGCTCAAAGGTCAGGGCATGAATTGTTTCTATTAACGGTTTTAGATGAGCGGCTTTCACTTTGTAGCGGCCATTTAATTGCTCAATGAGTAATTGACTATCAGCGTAGCAATGAATGGTGTGACCTAATCCCCAGGTGTTTTTGATATGGCGCAGGCCCTCAACACAAGCAGTATATTCAGCCACATTATTGGTAGTGTGACCTAGATAACCACTGCCTTGTGCTATCAGGTTTCGATTTTGATAAATCACAAATCCCCAGGCAGCTGGTCCTGGATTGCCTCGGGCACCACCGTCAGTATAAAGAGCAAAAATCATGCGAAAAGTATTCTCTCTTACTGTGTATACTGATGCTGATTAAAAATCGCAATGACTTTCTCTCGACGAAACAGGGAAACGATTTTTCACTGCAATCGAATCTTGATTTATCCTTTTCTATAGAGCTTTTTGACGAGAAATGTCGTGTTTTTTAGTAAGCTCCAGCATGATCGTTGCCACCCCGAGTGCTACCATCTTTTCTCTTGGTCACAGCATTGCTTAGAGTACCTTGAGGAATGTTATTGGCTGGTATACTGGTCCAAGTAAAGCTAGGGATAGAAAACGTTCTGGTGGTTTTAACATTACTGCTAGCTGATAGAGTGAAATTTAAACCGCTTGCATTGGTAAATTGCGGTTGTACAGTGTTGATACTATTGTCATTCTTGATCTGGGTTTCGCTACAAGTGGGGTGATTATTTTGGCAAGCTTCTAGCCCTAAGGATAAATCACTTGGTCCATTCCAAATAATATTGCCTTTGATTTGTAAATTGTCATCAGTGACCGCAGTACGAGGACCTTGGCTACTAGTAGGATTATTTCGCGGTTCATAAATAGCAAAGTGCTGCCATTGGCTTTGATAACCTGCAGGGTTATACAAAATATTATTGTAAATATAGACATTTTTATTGCCAATAAATACTTCTTCAGAGAGACTTCCCCAACCACCAGCCGCCAAAGTTCTATTGCAACCAGCTGTTTCTCCATCACAAGTGTGGCCGCCAAATACTACCTCGATACCATGACTGCGAGAGCCGACACGATAGAGTGTGTTGTAGGCCAGCAAAATATTGAAGCCACCATTGACTCCTAAACCAGCACCTTCAGTGTCATGAATAACATTGTTGTAAACTTTAATATCATACGCCTCATAATGCACCCAAGGCGGTGTCATATACTCAATTCCAGTACCTTGGCCAGCCGTAAAGCCTCCGGTGCCACAATCGTAGAATTCATTTCCTTCTACTACGAAATAAGCCGAACCACCTTTGGTATAAGCACACCAATCTTCAGCATCATGTACTTTATTGCCAGAGATGTGGCCATATTGCACAGCCACTAGGTCTATTGCATTATCATGAGCACCAGAAATGTCGTTGTTCTCTAAATAAACATGTTGAGATTGATTGATCTTAACCGCTTCTTGGGGACCACGGTTTCTGCCTTCGATGATTGAGTCCCTTAATAATAGATAATCACATTTTTCACAGTGAAATAAATCGCCACCATTGCCGACTGTTTTGATACCAAGTACATACACATACTTGCTATTGAAAATATTTAACGGTGGGACAAGGCGTTTTTCACTGGTAGCGGATTGAATAATAATAGGGAATTGGCCAGTGCCAATCCGATTTTCTAGCCAAATTGCATCAGTATTGTTGTCATCGGAGAGTACATTGATGCGATACCCAGTAATACTTAATGCTCTCCCTTCAGGTATCTCGCGCCAGGCGCCAGCAATAGTTGCTTTTGGCTGATTACGAGAGCCATCATTTTCATTATTGCCATTACGACTGTCTACCCAGAGATCTTGTACTGTAGGTGTACCAATATTGTATCGGGCTGAAGTAGTGGTGGAGCTAGGTACCGATGGTACTACTATCGTGGGTGTCGGGCTGGATGTTGCCGTGCTGGTAGGGCTTGATGAGGAACTTGGGGGATTGGTTACGTCTGGATGTGCAGTGATATATTCAGAAAGCCTGACAATAATTTTGCTCATTTCTGCTCGGGTCAAGTTGTCATGTGGTCGAAAATTGCCACTGCTATTAATTAAATTCATGCTAGCTGCAGTGCTAACATAAGGTGCATACCAGCTGTTTGTCGGTATATCACTAAAAGCTGAACCATTGCCTGAAACGGAAATGCGATAGACACCTAGCAATATTTTTAGTGCCTCGGCTCTAGTGACATAATTCTCCGGATAAAACACTTTTCCTTGCTGGCAGCTGGCAGTGTGACCTTGGACAGCGCCACGAGCAAAAAGAGTTTGAATGAAAATATTTGCCCAGTGAGAGATAGCAACATCGCAAAAAGTATTGTTTGCTGGTGCTATATTGAGAACATGCTGATATTCAGCCGCCTTAGTAGCCATCTTGGCCAACTCTGCTCTAGTGATGTAGCGATGAGGAAAAAAGTTTGGATTAGTGGCGATAATGCCAGCACCAACTAATTGTTGAGTGTAAGGATAAAACCAATCATTATTAGTAACATCTTGATAATTAGCTTGAGCAAACGGTGTAAAATTTACAGCTACAATGCCAATTAAAAATGCTGATACGATCTTGGGCCAAGAGCGATAGACATTCATGAGCATGGGTAAATACATAAACTTTATAACAAAGTTTACCACTACCATCAAAAAGAATGGCTTGCTTTATTTGCTCTCTTTGACACGTTCTACGAATTCGCCAGTTTCCGTATTTACTTTGATGAGCTCGCCTTCTTCGATATAAAGGGGCACACTAATATTGAGGCCAGTTTCTAGCTTTGCTTTTTTACTACCACCAGTAGCTGTGTCTCCTCGAACACCGGGGGGAGTTTCGGTAACGCGTAAAGTCACTTTTGCTGGTACTTGCAGGATTACTGGTCTGCCTTTGAAATACATCACATCTACATCATGCCCTTCTAAGAGATAATAGATATTATCTCCCAATTGTTCTTTGTTCATTTCAAACTGTTCGAAATTTTCTTGATCCATAAAAGAAAATGTATCGCCTTCTCGATATAAAAATTGGGTGCGACGATTTTCCATGTTTGCTTCTTCGAGATTGTCAGATGGTTGGAATGTCTTGTGAAGCGTGCGTCCGGTAATGAGATTTTTAAGAATACATTTTACCGTCGCCTTTCTTTGCTGCATACGCATGAATTCATAATCAGCGACTATCCAAGGTTCATTGTCGATAATAATTTTGGTGCCTTTTCGTAGTTCGGTATATTGCATAAATACTTTCAAGTTACAGGCGCAGGGTAGCAAAACCTATGGAAATTACAAATTACGTATTACGAATTACGAATGGGTGTTATCTGATTGGTTGAGTGGTGGGAGAATAATAGTAGTAGGTGGGGCGGAAATTGTTGTTTAGTCTTGTGGGTGAAGGACTTGGTGAGGTTGAACTGGTTGGACTGGGTGTTGGGGATGGGGTTTTGTCTTGAGATGTTGGCGCAGTGGTTGTAGTTGCTGTGGGGGATGGAGAGCTTGTTACTGTGCTAGGTGTTTGGCTAGGGGTAGGGGAAGAAGTAGGCTCTCGATTGCGTAATTGCTCAATATGATTTTTGATAAACGCCTTTAGTTCAGCTAGGGTTTTTATTTGCTGAATATATTCATTGAGTTTCACATCTTGTAATATAGCAGCTGCTTCTTCAGCGGTAGCATGTTTTTGCTCAATCAGTTCATTTAGGATGCCCTTTAGGGCCGCTAGGGGACTAAAGTCAATGCTGTCATTTTGGAAAATAGGCTTGGTACTGTTTACTACATCTAAGGCTGTTTTATTGAAAAAGCGGTTTTTATTATCTCGTAAAAAGTATTTGGGCATTGGTCTATTCGCATCATTCCCGATCATTTGGCTCATAGCCTGATCTTTGAGGATATTATCTTTGAACCAAGCACTGGAAGTTTTTTGTTCGTCCATTTTTTCGCTGCGCATGGGTTGCATAGTGTCAGTCTTTACTGAGGCAAAGTGGCCAGAATTTACTTGTACCCAAGTTTGATCATTTTTTCTCATCACATCTACTTGTGATTCATTGACGCCTACCCAAGACTGTTGAGCTGTTTCCACTGACACATTGAAAGTAGTTCCCCTGACGGTAGCAACCAAGGTAGGGGTTTCTATTTGATATTGCCGTTTACGATCCAAAAAAGGAGTTACTCGTGACCAACTGCTGCCAGTTGATTGCTCAATAAAAACTTTGCTTTCAGTGGCTGAAGAAGCCATTGCTACGATAGTAATTTTGGTATTGGCGGCCAAGCGAAGTACATCATTGTCAGGAAAGATGAGCATACCGACGGAATTTTCTTGAGTAGTAATTTGATCACCCACTATTACCTCATGTTCATCAGAGACTAGCGCTTTATTACTGGCGCTAAGTAGTTCCGCTTTGCCTTTTTCTACCAACAATAATGCCTTTACATCGCTGCTGACAGGAGTGGGTTGGTTTTGAATAGGAGTAGCAGTGGGCGCAGGCGGTATAGATCGATTGCTGGGGGGCCTAGAAATATATATTCCTGTGCCAACAGCAATTAACAGCACAATAAGTATGAGGAACCAAATACGAAACCGTGACATAAATATGAAGAGGTTACTTACTTTCCATGACAATTACTCCTGAGAAACCTTTTGCTTTTTGAGGATGAGCCAGAAAATCCTGACAGCGCTCAATGAAGACTTCTACTACAGCATCTTCAGGTCTTTCTGCTTGCCAAGAACGAAATTTTAGCATGGCATTGTCAAATTGACCATCACGGTAGCAGTGTAATCCTTCTTCGAAAAGACGCAATGCTGCTTTTAGTGATGCATCAGCTTTAGTGCTCTCTTCTAGGACATCAAATAATCTCAATGGTTCATTGCGGCCTTTTACTTTCACAAGATCAAGTTCCCGACACAAAAACTCGTGTTCTACTAATAATTTGGTAGATTCAGGAAACAAAATATCAGCTCGCCAGTACTTTGTTAGTCCCTCAATTCGTGAAGCAGTGTTTACATTGTCACCAATTACCGTGTAGTCAAAACGCAAGCGCGAGCCCATATTGCCTACAGCCATCGGACCACTATTAAGGCCAATGCCGATCTTCAACTTGCCCAGCTTGGGCCAATTTCTCAAAATACTCTCACCTCTTTCTTTCATCATTTTCTGCATTTGCCAAGCAGTGCGTACTCCTCGAACCGCATGATCTGCTTGAGGTAGAGGTGCTCCCCAAAAGGCCATAATAGCGTCGCCAATATATTTATCCAGGACACCATCTTGGGCTAATACTATTTCAGTCATCATGTCCAGGTATTCATTCAAAAATTGTACTACCTCTTGGGGGGACATCTGTTCTGAAATAGAAGTAAAGCTACGAATATCAGAAAAAAGTACGGTCATTTCACGCTTATCACCGCCCAAGACAGCGCGACTAGGATTTTTGATCAATTCATGCACGACAGATTTATTTACATATAATTCAAAGTGTTTCTTCAATTGCTCACGTTCTTTTTCGATCAGCAATGTTTTCAAAATAGAACTGGCTATGGTAGCTATGAGCCAAGTAAAATAAAGGTAAAAGAGTGGTGCTAACCAATACTGCTGTACTAACAAGAAGGGTAACAAAGTGATTATTACCAATAAACTGATATTGATTGGCCAATCTAGGCTAGCAGGTAAGAATAATTTGGCAGCAAAGATAATTAAGACTAGGCAAAAGATGAGGGTTAAGGTGATTAATGGGGGGATTTCATTAAATGACTTATTGGCCAGTATGGCATCTATGTAAAGGGCATGAAGATAGACTCCAGGTGTGGTATTGGCTTGATAAGGCAAAAGCACTTCATCATGCAAAGTGGCAGCAGTGCTACCGATCAAAACAATTTTGTCACGAAATATTTCAACCGGGACTTTTCCTTCCAATACATCAACAAAAGACACAGCTGGATATTGTGCCATGTTGGTGATTGGTAAATAAGCAGTGGCGGTCGGTATCTCAGGTTTTTTTGCCATATCACTGTGTTGTGCTACTGCATCAGCAAAGCTGGGGACGGGGATGTTGTTAAGCGAAAGCTGAGGCGAAAAATGACGAATAATTAAATCTTGATCAGGAAAAACATTAATAAAGCCAGTAGTGACATTGGGACCGAGTAGCTCTGGCAGAGGTGCGCTGTGGGATAAAGCACTATTATTGCTGATTTGGTGCAATTCTTCTGGTAAGACAATAGGAGTGGAAATGTCTTTTAGGCTTTGACTTAGGGCCAGATCGTGATCGAGATGGGACGACTTTTCAAAAAATGCAACATCATAACCGATAACTTTTGGTTTTGCCTGATCTAATAGTTTGATCAAGCTGGCATGGTAACTTCGGGGCCAAGGAAATACACCTAATTTTTCTAAACTCTTGTCATCAATTTTAACAATGAAGATGGTCTGGCTAGTTTTGTCTGCAGTGAGCAGAAAACTATCTTGAAACTTTTGAGCCACAGAAAAAAAGAACTGGCCTTGGAAAGTGAAGGTTACCAAGACAATGGTGAGAACAACAGTCGCCAGGATCCAATGCCACTGCTTACGGATATGATGCCAGCGCATGTGAATCATAAATAAGATTTAGCGTTAGCGATATCTTAACAGAAGAAAAGCTAAAATCTAGAAGCTAGAAGCTAAAATCTAAAATCGAGAATAGAGAGTGGATGTTGGAAATTTGATTTGTAATCTGTATGGGTTTGACTATAGTTCATCACAAGACTTGATGCTTGTAATTTTCTTCTATGTTTTTAAATCTTAAAGAAATCCTGACCCCTGCTTACAACCAAAAGTTTGCTGTACTGGCATGTAATATTCGTCATCCAATAATTATGGCGGCCTGTTTGGACGCTGCCTTTGCTGTCCAGTCACCAATTATTTTAGAGATTGCTGAAAGTGAACAAGAATACTGCGCCTGGTCACCGGAAGAGATTGTTCCTCAAGTCCAGCTAATACTAGAGCAGTATCAAAAGCTGTATGGTTATACCGTTCCAGTAGGACTTCATTTGGATCATGTCCAAAAAGATGAAGCACTTATTGAGCGGGCATTACAAGCCGGCTTTCGTTCAGCATTGCTTGATTTATCACGTTTCAACGACGAAGAAAACTATCGTCGTTGTTTGCTAATGAAGGAAAAAATGCGGTCATACCAGGCTAGTTTGGAAATGGAACAAGGCGCTATTGGTTTTGCCAAAGATTTACCAGCTGAAGACGTAACGGTAGAAAGTTTATATACAACTGTGGAAAAAGCGGTGTTGGCAGTAGAGACGGTTCAACCAGACGCTTTAGCAATTGCCGTTGGTAATGGCCATGGTTTATACAAAGAAACGCCACATATTGGTTTTGCCCGCATTCAGATGATAGCGGATGCACTGCACCAATACAGAACTCCTTTAGTATTACATGGTGGTAGTGGCTTGTCTTTGGACATCTTCGCTCAAGCGGTCGCTGTCGGTATCAATAAAGTTAATTATGCGACAGAGCTAAGCCTGATCTTGTTTTCGCATTTACCGCAAGATTTACAAATTGCCATGGAAGAGGCGGCAAAAATAGCCGGTACTGAATGGCGTAAAATGATTGGTAGATACAAAAGCGAAATAGCTGCTGTAGAACAAAATAGTCTACGGATATGTCACCAGGACTTGAAAGAACATGTCATAGCATTGCTTACTAAAGGCTTGGGATCAGCATATCAGGCCAAGCTATATCAATAAGTTTGGCATTTGTCCTGCTTACATCTACAATATAAGCGTTAATTTATTGTATGGCTGTAGCGAAAAAAAAGGCAAAGAAAACTTCGGCAAAAAAGACTGCAGCTCCTAAAAAAGCTAAGTCACAGAAAAAATTGGCTAAAAAAAGCAAGCTTACTATTACTGAACAAGTAGAAAAAGTACTGGATACTGTGCGTCCTTACCTTATTTCCGATGGTGGGAATATTGAATTACTGGGGGTGGATGAAAAGAATGGTGTGGTGACGGTACATTTGGTAGGAGCTTGTGCCTCTTGTCCTAGCTCGCAAGTGACCCTTTATTCAGGTGTGGAACAAACTTTAAAAGAGCAGGTACCAGGCATTGTTGCCCTAGTGGCTGTTTGATCGAGAAGTCTATGGTGTATTTAGATTACGCAAGTGCCACTCCAGTAGATCCGCAAGTTCTAGAGGTGATGCTGCCCTACTTTTCTCACTACTTTGCCAACCCCTCTAGTTTGTATAGCGCAGGAAAAACAGTTCGTGAAGCCGTGGAGCGAGCACGTTCTCAAGTAGCAGCAGCTATAGGCGCTAGTGCTGAGGAAATTGTATTTACTTCAGGTGGTACCGAGGCAAATAATTTGGCGGTATTGGGTACAGCTAGGACAAAAGAAAAAGAGACTAAACATTTGGTGGTATCAGCGATAGAACATGATTCACTACTGCGATCTTGTCGGGCACTGGTAAGTGAAGGTTGGCAATTGTCGTATATTCCCATACTAAAAAGTGGTTTGATAGATTTGTCGGCTCTGGAAAAAATGGTAACCAGCCCGGCAGCTCTTTATTCTGTTATGTTAGCTAATAGCGAAATAGGAACTATTCAGCCATTAGCAGAGATTGTGACTTGGGCAAAAAAAACGGGGGCTTATGTGCATAGCGATGCTTGCCAGGCTTTGGGGTATGTGCCAATCAATGTGAAGACTTTGTCTATTGATCTTTTAAGTCTCAATAGTGTGAAAGTATATGGTCCGAAAGGTGTTGGTGCCTTGTATGTCCGTAAAGGTATTCAGCTTCAGCCATTGGTATGGGGTGGAAAACAAGAATACGGGCTAAGAGCGGGCACGGAAAACGTCCCTGGGATAGTTGGCTTTGGTAAGGCCTGCGAAATGGCCGTTGCTACTATTGATGAAGAAGTACAAAGGATAACTGACCTAAGAGATTGGTTACTTAATGAATTGCTCAAAATTTCTGGTGCTAGGCTCAATGGGGATCGGACTAGTCGGTTAGCCAATAATATCAATATTAGTTTTACCGGAATTGAGTCAGAGGCTTTAGTGTTTTATTTAGATCAGGCTGGTGTCTGCGTATCAGCTGCATCTACTTGTACTCAAGCGAGTATGTCCTCTAGTCATGTGCTAATTGCATTAGGTCTTGATGAACAGCAAAGGCAGGGAAGTGTGCGTCTTACCTTGGGAAGACAGACTACTTGGGAGGAAGTGGAAAAAGTAGTGCCGATTATTTCGGCCGTAGTAGAGAAGTTGCGTTTTTAGTGACTTTTTCTAGGTATTAAAACTAAACATAGCTAAACCTTTCTTGATAATGAAGGTGAGCGCGGATATTAGTCTTGACAGTGTTTCTACCGTGGCATATAGTGCCCATGGAGTTTTGTTATGGCGGATGATCTCCAAAAATTCTGCGCAAAATTTTCCTACATCTTTTTAGAAAAGTATGTAGGTGTAGAATATATAAGGAATCAGCGGCTGTACAAACTTCTTTTTTATTCCCTGGGATTTTCTGACACGCTGGACAATAGACAGTCGTTCTATTGTGAATTTTTATTGTTGTTAATGGTGTATTACAACGAAAACAGCTTTTTCCTTTTCTACCGTATGCTTGGAGATATTCAAAATTGTTGCCTTTTTTGCCATCGGCATCGATAAAGTGAGCAAAGGTTGTGCCGCGTAATGTGATCGCTTTATTTAAGATGTACCGGATGGAGTTCAGTAATCTTTTGGCTATAGAAGCTGTGATGCTTTTGCTCACTGTTAGCGGGTTTATGTAGGCATGGAAACAGATTTCGTCGGCATAGATATTGCCAATACCGGCAATGTTTTTTTGATTTAATAAAAAGCTTTTTATCGTTGCGTTACTTCGTTGCAGTTGTTGATAGAAACTTTTATCTAATTGCTCCTGCCATGGTTCGGGGCCTAAGTTTCTGATACCAGGCAAGGCTTCAAGCTCTATCCCTGTGGCGAATACTATCCGACCAAATTTGCGCATATCCTCAAAGTGTAATGAGCTATTGGTAAATGCCAAGATAGCTCGAATAAACTTTTTATTGGTGGCTTTTTCTAATAGCCTACCAGTCATTCTTAAATGAATAGTTAAAAAATGATCGTCACCCATTAAGATGATGTATTTACCTCTGCGCACAATATTTTTTATGATGAAAGGCTCAAAAGGGTTTTTATATACTACGGTGGCCGAGTTTAGTGCTTGGATAGCTGTTAATTGTTGATCAATCAATTTTGGGCGCAGGGTTTGCACCACTGTCTCTACTTCAGGTAATTCTGGCATATTTGCCAATTCTTTAAAATATTGTACAATGATATGAAGTGCTAATTAAAAACTAACATAAAAAAGTTCTATGAAAAAGTGGCTTTCTCTGATGATGGTTGTTTTAACCTCAATCACTGCAATACCAATTGGTCAGGCAGAGTCTTCGATAGTAGTAGAAGGGCCTGTGGAACCAGTGTATGGATTCCAATTTTCTCATACGGACTTTGAGCTTTATATAGGTCATGACGCTGAATATACCTTTCAGTTAGGTGTGACTAATACTGGTACAGTTCCTTGGTATACTGATGGTACTGGTGGCGCTCCGCTACGTTTGGCTACTGTCCGTCCTAGAGATCAAGAAATAAGCATGTTTTATCCCATGCTGAATAATGAGAATTGGGTTACACCCAATCGCATTCGCTCTCTTGAGGCAAAGGTGGTCGATGCTCAAGCATCAGCTGCTTTTACTTTCACTATCAAAGCACCAACTCAACCAGGTAAATATCTTTTTGCGGTGGCACCCGTGATCGAGGGTGTGATGTTTTTACCCGGAAATCCATTATTGGTAAGTGTTATTGTAGATGATGATGCTACTTTGACGGAACAGTTCAAGGTGGCGACAAAAAAACAAATCTTAATTGATCGCTCTAGTCAAAAGATGCATCAAAAAGTAGGTGGTGATGATATTAATGTATTTATCGTTTCCACTGGTAAGCCCGGTATGGATACACCAGCTGGTACATACTATGTAGATCATAAAAATGATGTGCGATATTCGTCTGCTTATAATATGTACATGGATAATTGGATGGGGCTTCGTCATGAACGATATGGTTTCCGTGGTTACGGTATTCACAAATTGCCATATTGGAAATTGAGATCAGGCCGTCTCTATGAAGGTGAATCACATCTTGGTAGAAGAGTAAGTCATGGTTGTGTTCGTTTAGGCTATACAGAATCAAAGACTGTCTATGATTGGGCAGAAGTGGGAACGGTAGTACAGGTAATATAAAGAGCTAAGAGCTAAATGCTAAGAGCTAAGATGGGGCTCAACTCTCTTAGCTCTCAGCTCTTCGCTCTTAGCTCTCGTTTTGTTACACTCCTTTTGTTCCAAAGCTAACTTCTATGTCATTAGCAGTAAATAAAAAGGCTCGATTTGAGTATGAAATTTTAGAAACTTTTCAGGCTGGTATTAAACTTTCGGGCCCAGAAGTGAAGTCTGTTCGTGCCCAGAATATACAGCTTAATGGCGCTTATATTTTCTTCCAATCAGGTAGGCCTATGCTTTTGAATGCTCATATCAGTCACTACAAGCCAGCATATCACAGCAATGCTATAGCTGATCGTTCCCGTGAACTCTTGCTGAAGAAAAAGGAAATCGATTATCTGCAAAGCAAAATCTTTACTGACAAACTTACCTGTATTCCTTTATCGGTCTATTTGAAAAATAATTTGATTAAAGTAGAAATAGCCTTGGCTAGGGGAAAGAAGTTGCACGATAAGAGGCGATCAATTAAAGAAAGGGAAACAGATCGGATTGCCGCTAGAGCTATGAAATGAGAGAAGCGCTCGAAAATTACGGATTACGAATTACGAATTACAAATGGTGGAGACGGGAGTAGAGATTACAATCTCTATTCAATTCTGGCTTCCTTTAGCCATCGTGTTGAATAACATGGAAAAGTGCAGTTGGGAGAAGAAGTGATCTTGGATATTATAAATAGCAAAGAACTAAGCGTGTTCCAGGATAAGTGCTTACTAGAGAACAGGATAAGATAGAATCTTTACTTAATTACTGTCCTTGTGTCTCTGGTTCATCACCTTGTAATCTCACAGTAGCTCCTAAACCCTGCAAATCTTCTTGCCGTAAAAAGAGAAACCATCTGCTCTGAAAGTCGTCTACTAGGTGGTGTAGTGCAGGTAGCTGAAGCATTTGAGTTACAGCTGCTCCGCCACATGTTGCCTGGTCTCCTTCTCCTTCAAACAGAATCAGTGCTATGGCTGCACGAAAGCGTTTTTGATCTTCATCCGGAAGACTGTCAGCATATCTCTCTAAGATCCCTCTGGTATACATAATTAACAATTAAGTTTTTATTGTACTCTTAACAATATCCATTCTGGACAATCATGTTGATAGCGTCCTCCTTGAGCTGAGACACATGCATTAACAGCGATATCAGTCACTGCACTAGTAACGCTAGCAATAGTAATTCGATGAATTGCGCGTCCATTTCCATCACTAGTTATGGTAGTTGTTGAGGGACGAGCCAGTTCTTGAAAGCCCCCACTTACTCTACGCAGAGGAGTAAGCTTGACAACAGTTGCTGTTCCGGGCTGATCTGTTGTTACAACAACCTCGATAGCATTGGTAGTTCCTCGTACTGTATTTGCATCAAATTCAACACAATTGGGCTGGTTCACATCAGGATTACATGCTCCTACAGCAGCCATTATAGCTGGTAACAATAAGGAGCGTAGTGATGGTGAAATGGTTTCTGCTGATCTATGCATTCTATCCATAAAGATAATCTTAATTTATTAATTATGTTTAACGCAGCATACGCCCAAATTAAATTGCACACCAAAGAACGGTAATATATGACTAATTACAACTCATGTCAATTTGTAAAGAAGGGAGGGATTGGAAAGGGGCGGCTGCTTTTTACTATTTGTCTTATTATCTTGAAAATATTACATTGGCCTTAGCTTAATGTTCTCCTATGTTGAGAAAAGGTATCGATTGTATTGGGGTTTGTTTGGTTTACTTTTGTCATGATGGCAATGGCAATTTGCTCTTTATGAAGCGCAGTCAAAATGCTCGGGATGAGCAAGGTACTTGGGATGTGGGCGGTGGGGCTCTGGAACTTTTTAATACCGTGGAAGAAAGACTGAAGCTGGAAATTCAAGAAGAATATATGACCGATGTTTTGGAATATGAATTCCTAGGCTATCGAGATGTTCATCGAGTTTTGGACAATGGTCAGGAAACTCATTGGGTAGCTTTAGATTTTTTAGTCAGAGTAGAACCGGGAATGGTACAAATTGGCGAGCCGCATAAGTTTGATGCTATGGGTTGGTTTACCTTGGCATCTCTTCCTCAACCACTACATTCGCAATTGCCCTTCCAAATTAGTCTCTATGAGGAGCGTTTGGCTAGAGCTTTGAAGCAAAATATCTGAACGCAATAGTTTTGACTACCGGCTTTATCTTGGAAAGCTGTGCTGTGGTACTGGCTGAACCTCAACCAATGCTACCTAATGGATCTAAATTAGCTTAATACTTTGGCGTAAAGACTTTACTTCACCATGCGCTTTTTTGAGATGTAACATCTTTTCTTTGGCTCTTTTGGAGCGTTTTTGTTTTTGCTTTCTTAATTTGAATATTTTCTGAGCCAATGCTGAAGCTGAGCCCTTTTTTTGTTGCTCAACTTTCAAAATTAATAGTTTATAGGCGGAGAGCCGATTTTTGGATTGCTCTCGGTGCTTTTGACAACGCACTTCAATGCTAGTAGGGATATGTTTTAGTAAAACACAACTAGATGTTTTGTTAATTTTCTGTCCTCCTTTACCGCTGCCTCGAATAAATTGTTCGCCAATGTCCTGGCTAAAGATATGTAAAGCTTGAGCTTTTTCTAGTAAATGCGGTGATAATTCTACCGGGAAATTAGCCATAGCCTGAGTGAAGTTCACAATAATTTTAAAGAGAAAGTGCTTAGATAGCCAGTCGCAATAAATTTTGCTAAATTGCGGGCAATCATAACTGTATTGCATGCTGCTAAATGAGCTTTCTCAAAAGTTTGGAGTAGATCTCAGTAAAATTGATCCTCTAGCACAGCTCAGGGCAATTATGGCCTGGTATCCTAATAAGAAATTATATAACAGAGTATCTACTAAATCAGGTAAGAGTATTATTTCTGTGTATCATGAAAAAGCGATTTGTCCGGTATATAGTCATGAAGAGTGGTATGCCGATGATTGGGAGTCACCTAGCTTAGCTATTGATCTCAACAAATCATTCTTTGCTCAGTTTCGTAAACTGCAGCAGATCGCTCCAGTAGTTGGTTTGCTTTCTAGCATGCAGGAGAATGCAGAATATTGTCAGGATTCAGAAGGCTTGAAGAACTGTTATTTAGTATTCGATGCGCTGAATTGTCAGGACGTGTATTATTCAGCGCGGATTTATAATTCACGTGACTGTGTTGATGTCTATTGGGTGATGGATAGTGAGCTTTTGTATGATTGTGTCTATATGTTTAATTGTTATAACGCTCGTTATTCTTTTAATTGTCACAACGTCTCAGACTCAGCTTTTCTCTTCAATTGTCGCAATGTAAAGCACGCTTTCATGTGTTCTGGGCTAAGAAACAAGGAGTATTGTATTTATAATAAGCAGGTGACTAAGGAAGAATATGAAGCTTTTGTAAAAGAGATAAAATGGTCTGATTATCAGACTATTGTGGAATTGAAAAAGAAGTTTATTAGTGAAGTGATCCCCACGAGTGTGATACCACCAGCATTTTTAGATAATTGTGACAATGTTGAAGGCAATTACCTCAAAAATACTGCGAATGCCCTGAATGCCTTTGAGAGTTTTGATCTAAAAGATATTTATAATGTATTTCAATGTGCCAAGGGACATGATATTGCTGGCGCTTATATGTGTAATGATAGGGTGGAAAAGTGTTTCCAATGTGTCGCTACTGGTATAGCTGTGTATGAGGTGCGTAATTGTGCTTTTGTCTGGCATAGCTCTTATATGGAATATTGTTATCTCTGTCTTAATTGTCAAAATTGTTTTGGTTGTATTGGACTCAGAAATAAGCAGTATCATATTTTTAATAAGCCTTATCCTAAAGAGGAATATGAAAAAAGGGTGACTGAATTAAAAGAAAAAATGAAAGAACGGGGCGAATATGATCAATTTTTCCCGCTGGAGATGAGTCCGTTCCCTTATGAAGATACTATCGCTTCTGATTTATTCGACAATAAAGATAATGCGGTTTTTGCAGCTGAATATGTTCATATCGGTCAATCTATTACTGTTGACCCTGCTGCAGTGCAAATATGTACTGTTTCCGGCAAAAGTTTTCGTTATATCACTCAAGAGCTGCAGTTCTATACTAAGCATGCCATTCCCTTGCCAAGAATTAGTCCTGCTCTGCGTTATCGGGCCCGGATGCAGATAATGGATACCAGCTTTTTGCCCCAGACAATTACTCTGGACAATGGCCAAGAAGTGGCCACCTACTTTGCTCATCCGCAGCAAAAGAAGATTGTTAGCAAAGAAGACTATGAAAAGTTAATTCATTGAAAGTAGGTGCCATGCGATATATTTCTTAACAGCATTGTATGGTAAAGAATTGTCTGCATTGTCAAAAAGATTTCGAGATTACTGCAGTCGATAGAGCATTTTTGCAGCAAATTGCACCTACTATTGCCGGTAAGCTGTACCCTATTCCTGATCCTAATCTCTGTCCTCCTTGTCGAGAAAGGCGACGGTTTTCTTTTCGTAATGATCGGGTGCTTTACTTACGCAAGAGCTCTTTATCAGGGAAAGTCATGCTTTCTATTTATTCACCGGATAAAGTTTATCAAGTCTATGATCACGATGAATGGTGGGGAAATGGCTGGGACGCCTTACAATTTGGCAAAGAATTTGATTTCACGCGACCTTTTTTTGAACAATTCGCTGAGTTACAAAAGGCCGTACCGAGAATGAATCTTTATGTCGATAGTTCTTGTGAAAATTGTAATTATAGTAATCAATTAGTTTCGTCAAAAAACTGCTATTTAATCTTTTCAGGCGCTAGTGATGAAGATTGTTATTATGGCTACCGCTTGATGAAGTCGAAGAATTGTGTGG
This sequence comes from Candidatus Abawacabacteria bacterium, assembly GCA_016207805.1. Classification (NCBI taxonomy): domain Bacteria; phylum Candidatus Abawacaibacteriota; species Candidatus Abawacabacteria bacterium. The sequence continues at coordinate 39,573 of JACQZO010000022.1, forward strand.
ACTGTTTTATGACAGTGAATAGTGAATTATGTTATCAGTGTGTAGATGCTACCGATTGCTACAATTGTGCCTTTTCTCAAAACATCGTGCATTGTCGTGACTCACGTTTTCTTTTTGATTGTCAAAACTGTGACAATTGTCTTTTTTCGGTGAATTTACGTAATAAATCTTATTGTATTTTTAATAAGCAATATTCAAAAGAAGACTTTGCTCAAGAAAAAGCAAAGTGGCAATTTGGTTCTTATGCTGCCCTGCAAAAGATGCAAGCGGATTTTGCCAGCGTTGTTCGAGGTGCACCTCATTTGTTTGCTCATCTTAAGCAAGTGGAAAATGTCACTGGTGACAATGTTCACAATGCTAAAGATTGTACTAGTGTTTTCAATGGCTCAAATTTAGATCATGTGAGCTACACTCGCTTTGTCCAAGATGCTCAGAATTGTATGGATGTAAATTTTGGTTGTGATCAGACGATTTTAAATTATGAAGTGTGCACGACAGGAGTGAATGCCTACAATATACTTTTCTGTCTCGATACCTGGCCCAATGTAAGTAATCTTTTATATTGCGACAGTTGTGCCAATGGTACTAAGGATTGTTTTGGCTGTATTGGGCTAAAGGGTAAGCAGTATTGTATTTTGAATAAGCAATATACTAAAGAACAATACGAGTTGTTGGTGGCCAAGATTATCGAACATATGATTAAGGAGGGAGAATGGGGCGAGTTTTTCCCACCGAAGTTTGCTCCTGTGGGCTACAATGAAAGTTTGGCGGCAGATTATTATCCACTGACTGAAGCTGAAGCCAAAAAGGTGGATTTCGTCTGGTCCCATTATCAAGCACCCGAAGCTGCTGCTACTAAGGAAATTTCTGCCCAAGAGTTGCCAGATGAAATCACTGCTGTCGATGATACTATTCTCCAGACCGCGATCCGTTGTGAAAGCTCAGGTCAATTATTCCGAATCACCAAACAAGAACTAGCTTTTTATCGTCAGAATAATTTTCCGCTACCAAGAAAACATCCTACTGTGCGGCATTTAGCTCGATTGGACCTGCGAGGAGAGAAACATTTGTTAACAAGAGAATGTGCCCAATGTGGCCAAGTGGTAAAGACTGTTTATACGGACAATCAGGCGCTACAAGTATATTGTGAAAATTGCTATTTAGCTCAAGTCTATTAATTTATTACTCAGCTTTAAATTCGTCACTGATAGCATAGATCTTTGATAGTTTCTTACTAATCCGATTTTTGCGAACATACTTTGCTGAATTTGTGTCTAGCCAGTACTTGCTATTCCTTATCTATATGCGGTAAAATTATAGGAAGTCAGTAAAAAGACAAAAATAAAGTTTGTATGAGTAAGAAAAAAAAGAAAAAGCTCCATAATTATGCTCGGGTAAGAGCAGATCTCAATGCTGTGCCGGAAGTAATGAAACAACTGGAGGATGAACATGTTTCCTTTGGTCAAAAGTTGGCTGAGAATTTAGCTCAATTTGTTGGTAGTTGGCGATTTATTATCTTTCAGAGTTCAATATTTTGTATTTGGATAGTGCTTAATTTAATTGGGTGGATACAACATTGGGATCCATATCCATTCATTTTGTTGAATCTGTTTTTGTCTTTCCAGGCAGCATATTGTGGTCCAGTCATCATGATGGCGCAGAATAGGCAAGAGGCCAAAGATCGTTTACGTTCAGAGCTAGATTTCCAAGTGAATATTGCTGCAGAGCAAGAGATAAAAAAGTTACTCAGTAGTTTTGATACTGCCCGTTTAGCGCACATGGCGAGAGTGGATAATCAATTGAAAGAATTGTTGAAGTTGCTTAAGGGAAGAAGATAATTACAAATTACGAATTACAAATGGGGTGAAGACCCCGAAGAAGAAGATTTTTTACCTTTTCATCCCGACCTTGTGGAGGGACCCTGCCGTTTCTGGTCTCAATAAATAATGTTGTCTGGGGCACAAAATGAGCCATTGTCTTTGCTTGAGCATTGATGACATGTAAAACAATATACTGCACGGTCCTTCCATTCCGCTGCGCTTCAGTCAGGATGCATTGGGAGCGAACTGGCTAAAAAATTGAAACTGGCTATAATTTCAGAGCGTATTTAATTTTGTTCTATGAAATCAAAGCATCCTGTGCAAAAAGCTTTTTCTGTCGCTGCTTTTGCTTCTCTTGCTCTCAATTTGACCGCTTGTGCTACTGATACTACTTTGCCTCAAGCGACTGTAGTTCCCAGTGTGACATCTACCCCAATTAGTACTACTCCAGTGCCGACAGTGATGACTACGCCTACCGCCATAGTAACACCTACAGCTCAAAACACTTCTAGTACTTATAAAGATGGTACATATTCAGTACAAGGCACTTATATTTCTCCTGGGGGGCCAGAAAGTATTGCTGTGAAACTTACTGTACAAAAGGGAGTGGTAACTGATGCTGAAGTAATTCCTGCAGCAGTGTTACCTATGTCTCAGCGTTTCCAAGGAGAATTTGTTTCTGGCTATAAACAATTAGTGATTGGTAAAAGTATTGATGAACTGAATTTGGGTAGAGTTTCAGGCTCTTCTCTTACGCCCAAAGGTTTCAATGATGCTGTAGCTAAAATTAAAGCTCAGGCGAGATCATAAGTGTCTACTATGTGGACTTTTACGGCCTTGGGGACACGATGGCAAATAGAATGTTATCAGTCGCTCAAATCAATTACTGAGGAGCAGCTTTTGCAGAAGGTGAAGCGACGCGTGCGCTTGTTTGAAGATACTTATTCACGTTTTAAATCAGAATCTCTCATAGGTAAAATGGCCCAGAGAAGTGGTAGATTTGTATTAGGTGAGGACGCTAAAGTGCTTTTTGATTTGTATCAGGCCCTATATCAGCACACTGATGGAGCTTTTACTCCTCTGATTGGTGAAGCTTTGGTTAGCGCTGGCTATGATCAAGATTATTCTTTACAGCCTACTCAAATGTATCCAGTGCGTCTTTGGCAGGATGTTATTGATTATCAGTTTCCTGAAGTAACTATCACAGTGCCAGTACAGTTAGATTTCGGTGCTGCTGGTAAAGGATATTTAGTGGATATTGTGGCGAAAGTTATTGAAGAGGCAGGTATAGCAAGTTTTTTTATTGATGCTGGTGGCGATATTTATTATCGGAATATGAATGGTGTTTCTTTGTCCATTGGTTTGGAACATCCCCAAAACTCAACTCAGGCTATTGGTGTAGTGCCAATTCTCAACCAGAGCATATGTGGCTCAGCAGGGAATAGAAGGACTTGGGGTAATTGGCATCATATTATTAATCCTCATACTTTAGCTTCGCCAGAGCATATTTTAGCTACTTGGGTAATCGCGGATAAAACTATTATCGCCGATGCTTTGGCTACCTGTTTGTTTTTTGTTCCTCCAGAAAAACTGGTAGAATCGTATCAATTTGACTATCTAATTATGTATGCTGATCATACGATAAAAAAATCAACTCAGTTTGGAGCAGAGGTTTTTATTCAAAATTAATACTTTATGATATTTGTCGACAGATTGCTCAATAGCATCACCATGTACCGCGTAGTACTTTATAGTCTTACCCTGCTCACTGGCATTGCTTTCCTTTTGAGCTTCTTAGGCTATTTTCTCCAGCTTGATTGGCTCAGCCTACCTTACTCGCCGGGAGAAATGTTGCTTTCTTTATTCGCGCTGACGATTTTTGTTGGGGGAAGTAATTACCTTTTCTCATGGTTATTTAAAGTACCTAGAAACTTTGAATCAGGAGCGATTACTTTGTTAATTCTCTTTTTTATTTTAGCCCCATCAACTAATTACTTTGATCTATTCTCAGTAGCATTAGCTGGCACAGTAGCAATGGCGGCGAAATATCTTTTAGTGATAAAAAATAAGCATATATTTAATCCCGCTGCCCTTGGTTTGGTGGTAATTGGTTTAATTGGTAGTAGCTCAGCAGTCTGGTGGGTGGGCAGTGCTGTTTTGTTACCTTTTGTCACAATTCTTGGTTTGCTCGTTGTGCGAAAAGTGAGGCGCTTTGCTATGTTTGCCACTTTTTTTGTAGTCAGTTTTGTTAGTTTAACTATGGTGGGCTTGGTTGCTGGTATGCCCTTAGCTGATTTGGCCATACAAATACTAGCATCGTGGCCTATTATTTTCTTTGGAACGATTATGCTTACTGAGCCTCTGACTACACCACCAACTAGACGGCTACAAATAATCTATGCAGTTATTGTTGGTCTGCTTTTTGCTTCCCAATTTCATATCGGATCATTTTATATCACCCCAGAATGGGCGTTGGTGCTAGGTAACATATTTTCTTATCTAGTCAGTCCTAAGCAGCGAGTACTGCTTTATTTCAAGAATAAAACGCAATTGGCACCTAGTATTTATGATCTAGTTTTTGTCCCTGAAGAGAAGATTATGTATCAACCAGGTCAATATATGGAGTGGACTATTTCCCCAGCACATGCTGATGGCCGAGGTAATAGAAGATACTTTACTTTAGCTTCCGCACCTACTGAAGCAGAGATTCATTTGGGTATAAAAGTAAATCCTGAAGGAAGTAGTTTCAAAAAAGATTTACAAAATATGTCAGCTGGAGAGACCATTATCGTTTCTCAGCTCGCTGGTGAATTTACTATGCCGGCTGACCGCAATAAGAAATTGCTATTTATTGCTGGTGGTATTGGAATCACTCCATTTCGCAGCATGATTAAGTACTTATTGGATAACGACCAGAAGCGTGATGTTGTCTTGTTGTATGCTTGCAGTAATGAAGCTGATTTTGTGTACCAAGATATTTTTAGCCAAGCAGAAAAGGCATTAGGAATAAAGACACACTGTATATTATCAGAGGTACCTAGTTCGGCCTGGCCTGGCAAAGTAGGTCACATCAATAAACGAATGCTAGATGAGCTGGTTCCGGATTTTAAAGAAAGGCTGATATATATTTCTGGTCCTGGAGGAATGGTCGATGCCTACCGAAAACTGTTTAAATCGTTAGGAGCAAAGAAGCGACAAATCAAGACAGACTATTTTCCAGGATTTTGAGTGAAGGCAGAAGTCAGATGGCAGAGGGCAGAAGTGAGGGGAAAGGAGCTAGGTAATGAGTTTGGTTTTTACAGTATTTACGCTTGTGACTAATAATTTGATCATTTGTTCAGTACTTTCTATTATTTGTTTGCAATCAATCTTAGTTAAGTTCGTTTCGTCTAATAATTGTAACCAGTACTCGGTCTTACGTGCTTCTTTTAATGCTATTTCTAGTTTATTGAGAAAGTCTCTTTTGCTTTGAGCTGAATGCGATTCGCTAATATTGGCACCAACACTTGTACCACTGCGTAACAGTTGTTTAGCAATTACATACTCTTTTTGCTGCAATAGTTTCTGATAAAAGTAAATAATTTCCACCGCCAAGGCGAAGCTACGCTTTTTTAGAAAGTTGTGCTTCATAATGCTTCAAGTTAACTGTACTTAATAATAGTGACACTTTTATTTTCAGGAAGCCCCAAAAAGTTAAGTTCCATGACAACTTAATGAACTTTTAACACTTCTGCCTTCTGCCCTCTGCCTCCTGGCTTCTGACTTCATTCGGTGAGTGGACTAAATTGCCTTTCGGGACTTTACTATTTTCAGTAATTCTCAATATGCGGTCGCTGCTTTTGGTTGATTTTGATGGCACTCTTTGTTTTGATCGCTTTTGGCGTAGTGTTTCTCCTGAGGTCATGGCCCAAATTCAAAGTTTACTTTTTTCTGCTAATAGAGATTTGATTAGAAATTGGATGCGAGGCCAATATTCCTCAGAGCAAGTGAATCGCTTTATCGCTGATACAACGGGTGTTGCTTATGATGATTTGTGGGAAATGTTTGTACGCGACTGCGAAAATATGAGTGTGTCACCAAAAGCGCTTGCTCAAGTAGCACTGTTACGTGAGCGATTTCATACTGTGTTGTTAACGGATAATATGGATTGCTTTACACGATTCACTGTGCCGAAGTTACAATTAAACGCTTATTTTGATCACATTCTTAATTCTGCCGATCATGGCAAAATGAAAAGTGATAATGATGGCGAATTGTTTGCCAAATTAGCGAAAAAAATAGGGGTTTCTATTGATCAAACATGGCTTGTCGATAATTCTGTTTCCGCTTGCGAGCATATCACCAAACAGGGGGGGCGAGCATGTTTAGTAACTTCTGAACAAACATGCGAATATTGGCTAGATTCCTTGCTTTTGTGCTAGTAAAGCAATAGCACTATTCACAGCTTTAGCTAGATCTTCCCATACCAGCTTTTTATCTATTGAGATCATTAATCCAAAACCACCTTTGCGGCTTTTAACGACAAACATAAGCTCACTGCCAGCCTCAGCTACTGTGACACTATCAATGGCTTCAATCGCTAAGCGTTTACTGGTGGCACTGCCACTTAATCCTGATACTTCCAACACTAGACCATCGAAGCTGGCCATTTTGCCACCATCATGTACTTGTAAATGCATAAGTTTTTTTAGTAACTGTATTCTAACCGATCAAAAAGTATTCTGCATTTATTTACAATTCCTGTCGGCAAGAGTTAAATGATTCGTGGTATTTCAAAATCTTTGCTATGAAAAATTCCCTTGGCCCACTTTTATTGGGAATAATCTTTTTGAGTAATACTTTTGCTCAATCGCTTGAAGCTGCTAGTTTTAATGACGTTCCAGCTACCGATCCTGATATTGCTGCCTACAATTTTGTTAGCGATCAAGGAATTATGACTGGTGCCGAAGATGGCAAATTTCATCCTGAACTGGGTCTTACTCGTTGTGAACTAGTAAAAATAGCTTTGTTGGCGTCGAATGCTAGATTGAATACGGACTCTTCTGCTTCATTTCCTGACATTACAGCTACTCACTGGTGTCATCGTTATGCTAAAACTGCTTTAAGCTTGCGCATTATTAGTGGTTATCCTGATGGTAAGTTTCGACCCAATCAAAAGGTGACGCAAATTGAGGCTCTGAAGATTTTGATCAATAGTGCCAACGCTATTTTGCCTCAGGTAACAAGTATTCGTTATAGCGACGTGGCTATAAGTGATTGGTGGGCGCCTTATATTCAATATGCTCAAGATACTATTTTTAGTGCTCAACCTCTGTATATTCGTGAAAGCCGCAACTATGGCATCAATCGTGAAATGTATCGTGCTGAAACTGCTTACATTGTATGGAAGTTATTTGCTCAGTCTGTGGGGACTACTATGTTGCAATATCAAAATACTGATTTGGCTATTGCTCTCAATTATCCTCAAGGTTGGCAGGTATCACGGAGTCCATATGAAACCACAGCTATTATGATCGAATTTATCAGTCCTCAGTCTATTCAAAGAGCCAACAATCTAGAGCCTCATCAAATGGAGTGCTATACCTGCGGTCCTGATTTCGTTGCTTCTTATTATGCTTCTTTTGCTGAATTCAAAGAAAGTTTTAATAGCGTCTCTTCAGCTACTTCAGTGCGCGGTGTGCTTGAGAGTATTGAAAGTATGAGCGTGATCGGTGAACGAGCATTGTCAGGTAGTAATGGTAGTGTGAGTGCTCTTGAGGTGATTCAGGATGTTGCTTTTCCAATGTACACTCTGTTTGCCGAAAAGAATGGCCATGTATATATCTTTACTTTTGCTTATGCTGAAAACAGAGCTGATCTGAATATTTTGGAAAGCCAAATTCTAGACTCAATCAGATTTCTTTAAGTCAGTATTTATGAATCAAAACATCAAACCGCTAAGATTATTGGTGCCGTTAGTACTGTTTGTATTAGTAATTCTCGGTGTAATCAAGTATTTGATTCCTTATCTTACTAGTGTCTTGGGCAGTTTTGTTTACGCGGTAGTAGGTGGTATCGGTTTTGTTTGGCTAATCTTGTTTGTCGTGTTTCGGTGGCTTATGAAAGCTGCTCCTAAAAGTGCTGCTGATATTTTGGCTAAAGGTGGTGTAGAAGCTCAGGCAAATATTTTGGCTATCTATGATACTGGCATGAAAATTAAAGATATGTACAGCGTATTAAGAGTGCAAGTAGCCGTACAATCTCCGGACAGACCTCAATTTCAAACAGAAATTAATGGTCTATTCTCGCAAAAAAATCCTCCTCAAGTGGGGAGCAGGGTTACTGTTGTTTATCTTCCTCATAACATTAAAACTATTGCAATCAAGGGTGAGTAGATAGTTTGTTCCGACCAAAACGCTTTAAGAGCTCTATGACCGCATTGATAAATCGCCCCTGGCAATGGGGTGGCCTGATATGGATGATGCGGTGTTATAGTAAGGATTGCTGATAACAAGATTCACAGAGAATAGGCTCTGTTTGGTAAACCGAGTTGATACTAATGGAACATTTGGCACATTGTCTTGGGACACTAGATTTGATCTGAAGATATCTGGATAAATTCTCGATTCTTACCAAGGGAGCAATTCGGGGTATAGGGATATGGTAGCGGCGATAAAAATCCAACTCAGCTTTCACTAAGCGGTACTTTTTGCCGCTTTGGCTACATAAAAGGACTTGTTGCAATATGTCATTGTTAGTTTCATCAATATGGTCTGGTAGCGTGGAAATAGCGCCATGCTCTTCCGTATCTTTTTCTTTCCAGGCATAGCCTCGGCGCAATGCCTCAGCTTTCGTTAAAGGTAAAAACTCCATAGCATAGGATTCATTATAGTATTGCGGTGACAAATGGCCTGGAAATGGCATGCCGTATTCACCAGTACTGGTCATATGTTCATGAATGCGTTTACGGAGAGCAAAATATTCTTCTTTGGCATATTGCTTGTTCAAAATACAATACTCTTTTTGTCTTAACCCTACGCAGCCAAAACTGTCTTTGGTGCCAAAGCCGCAATGAATACAATATTCCAAATCTCTCGTTTGATTGGGACAGGCAATGCACCAGCGCATATTGAAGGCGTTGTTGGCGGCGGCGTGGCACGTATATATTTGTTGGGTATTGTTGACGGCAAAAGCGGAACTAAAGATTTTATTGCCCTTTACTACACGGATTCCTAAAAAGACATCTTCAGAATCAAGGACAAAAAATCCCTGGTTAATACGTCGAGAGTTTTTGATATAATTCCCACTACTATCTTCACTATTTTGCCCCTGATAATACTTTCTGGTAGTGCTCTTTTTCTTTTCTGCGAAGCCTTGGTATGCTGCTAACCATGCTTGATAGCTGCCCAGATTTTTTGCCTGGACTTTTGCTTGATATTCTTCAGGTAGGCACTGTTCATTTTCAAAGTAATATTCTTTATCTTTAAGATTAGTACAGCCATAACAATTCTTGAGATTCTGACAATTGAATAGGAAGTATGAATTGCTGCAATTCGTACAATTTTCTGCCCAAAAAAGTTCATAGCTGTTACTGACATTGATACAACCATAACAAAGTTCACTATTTTGGACATTGAAGCTATCGAGCATATTTTTACATTGATTGATCACTCGGCTAAACATGATGTCTTCGCCATTGGTGCAATTGAAAACTAGGTAACAGTTTTTGGCTCCAGTAACACCGTTTACATAATCACTATTTTCAATAGTTGAGGTGATCACATAGCGACTAGGCAGGGGAACAGCTTGGAGTAATTCGCCAAATTGGCTAAAGAATGGTCGAGAAAAATCATATTCTCTGCCATAATTCATAGCGTCCCACTGATCACTGGCAAATATATCCGGAGTGTAAACCACATGTCTCTCGGGTGGGATACTAGTCAAAACTTTCTCGTGAGAAAAAGCACATTCGCCATTATAAAGGTAAATGGCATTGTCAAAACTGGTGACAGCCCGTAGTCGTTCTTCGGGAGAAATCAGTGGTAAGGGAATGCTTTGTTCTCGACAAAAAGCTTCTTCTTCAGCGGATATAATGAAGCTTTGTCCCGAAATTTGGCAAATACGCGTTTGTGCCATCGATGCTTTTTCTAAATGGATCCTACTATAATTCCTCAGATGGGAACAATTGGATATTACCTTTCAAGTGACCGATTGAGCGCATCTCGAATCAGTCTCTTTGCTCTGTGGGCTGTCTGTATGGCATCAATGAGTTCGCGAAAAGTCTCTCTGCAGGTTAATTCAAATCTTCTAGGATCTTTTTGGCGCATAGGATCAAATTCTGGTGCCATGGTCATTACCATTACTTCATCTTCAGGTGTGAAAGCTATCGCATCTCTACTCTGTGGTTCATAGAAAACTTCGCCAAAAACAGTGCGGGGTAAATAAATTATTTCCATAGTGTCATAATTACTGCCAAAGCAGGGTTATTTCTTCGCTGGTGGTGACGGCGCCATACCAGGTTTCTACTAACTCTAAAAGCCTTTCTTCCCGATGTACTTTGCGAGCATTGTTAGCGATAAGATCTTTGGGCACCACTACTTTGAAACCTAAATCAAATGCATTTCTTACAGCTGTTTCAATACAGAATTCGGAGTCTACACCAGTAATAATTAATGTCTTGATATGATTAGTTTCCAATGTCTCTAGCAAGTTAGGATTGGAAAAAGCATTGAGATTGTATTTAATAAATACTTGTTCTCTTGGAGGATTGATGCGAAAAAACTTCGGTCCATCAGTAGCGATATCACAATTCACAAATCTACCATCTAAAGTATATTGCTCTCTTTGGCGCTCATTGAGCTTTTCCCAATCATATACTTGTTGAGTGTAGAGGGTGAGAATATTGTTTTGTTTGGCTATTTCGATAAAAGGAATTAGCCTGTCAATCATCGGTTCAATACGTGATAAATCTCTACCTCGTTTAGCTAATAAACCTTCAGGAGAGCAAAAGTCATTTTGAATGTCTATTACTAAAAGTGCTGTATGAATAGGTGCAAGTTTGTCGGGTAAAGGCTGGGTGGGCATAGAAATTATAAATTACGAATTGCGAATTATGAATTATAAATGGGAAGGAGTAGGTGGTGGGGGTAGTGGATTTTTAAGCCTTGATTCCCACAATCATACTGCCTGCAGTAGGGCCGCTTTTGACGGCATGGGTGGTGCCAGCAGGAAACTCGACATAGTCTCCGGAACCATATGTCTTGCTGGTCCCTGAGTCAGCTATAGTTAATTCACAGTCCAATATTACATGCACGGTGTGCTCTTCGTGGGTATGTTCTCCGAAATCTAAAGCAGCCGGAATAGGACAGACGCGAATATCTTTGAATCCTTTTTTGATCAATTTTTCCATCCACTCAGCTAATACTTTTACTTTAGGTAGGACACGCTCCCAGATAGTATTTGTCATATGATAATACTTCTCATGTTCAGGCATTAAACCAAAATCACCTTGAGTAATGGCTAATAATGTCTGACCGTTTTCTTCTGTAAGTATATAGGTGATGCCATCATCTTCTTTTATTTCCCAATTAGAAACTTCGTCAGCAGGCATGACGCTAAAGCGCAATCTTTTATAAAGCTCAAGTACAGTGACTTTGCCTTCTACATGATTTTTATTATCCTTGTCCTTCCATAGTACCAAGCTTCCTAATTGCCAATCAGATTCTAATCGAGTAAAAGATTCAGAAAACTCTTTAATCCATTCATGAGTAATTTCCGGATCAGTTAAAACTTGCCATACCGTTTTTGCTGAAGCTGTGATGCTGATAGATTTTTCGACAAAAAGTTTAGCCATGCATTCTGTTCAATTAACTACACTGCTATTACTGTCTATATCCTAGCATGCTGAGTAGAAATATTCCTATTCCTAGCTATCGTGGCTTTGCTTCGCTTAGTGTCGCTCTGATTTGGTCACGGAATCCTTTACTTGCGCTTAATTCTAACACCGCCAATTTAAGCAGAGCTTCGGTTAATTGAGCAATAAATGCAGCAAGCTTTTCTGTATCGCTGCTTGTGGCTGTAATGTGTTTAGTATCAACTAAATATTGTGTGACATGCGAAGGTAACTCGCTACCTGTGAGGCCACATACTCTCAACATGACCCGAACTTTCAATTGTGTTGTTTCTCGGCAAGCTTCATTTAGTTGAGCAAATAGATCGGGAGCGACGCTTCTAGCTATTACCAAAAGCGCTCTTGCTTCAGCAAGTAAGCCCTCCATTACTACTTCAAACACATCGTTTCCATGCTTGACATCTCCTAATAGACCGGCAACCAATGTAGCAATATCTTGTCTAAATGGTCGAGCGTCTGGTCCCAAGCTACCTGTTATTTCTCTTGGCTCAATGCTGGCAAGATATTGCCCTAATTCCTCTATGCGGTTTGACGATGTTTTCATAAAGTTTTAATCAAGGATTGTTACTATAATCCACTTATTCACACTGTCAATGTTTGGCTTTTATTCTTAGCTTTAATCTTCATTTAAGCAGGAAGAGTTGTTCAATGAGTTCAGCTAGAGAATGATATTTAGCCTGAATCTTTGATGTGTGCTCTTTAACTTTAGAAAAGCAATAGGATACTTTATTAAAAGCTTAGATAGAATAATTTGTATTGCTACTCCAGTTGCTTTTTTGCAGTTTCATCCTCAATGAAGTTTGCCGAATAGCCCAACTTTTTAAAAAACTCTAAGGAAAGTTGAGGGGCAAACTTTTCGGTCAGATAGTGTGATGCGCCAATTATATTAATATCAATAGCATCGATCTTTGCTCTAGTGGCTGGGTAACGGGTCTGGCTCCATTCAGAGGCATTGGGTGTGATAATGCCAGTGACATAAACATCACAATTAGCATCTTTTGCTTGCTGAATTAATGATGGGATAAAGCCGCCTCCTGTAATCAGAGCAATACGATTAGCCCGATCATGTTTCTTAATGAACTTTACTTCATAATTAAGCTTACTTTTAAGTAAACTTTTCAACTCCTCAAAGTTTTTTACTGGCAAATTGCCAATTAATCCCAGTATTAATTTAGGATTAGCAGGATCTTCACCGAATTCTTCTTGAGCCTGGAAGCCAATGGCTCTGGCAAATCCATATGCTGTGGAGACAAAGGTATCATTTCTATTTTTATCCCAGGGAGTGTGGAGAGAGTAGAGCGATAATTCCATCTCTTTCATCAGTTTGTAATCATCTGCACCAAACCTAATGAAACCTTGGCCATTAGCTGAGCCATTCCAATCAAAAGGATGTTTCAAGACCAATAAAGCATTTTTGCTGCCGCGCTGTTTGATTTCTTGAAGAACATATTTGCTCGGAGCAAATGCAGTATAAATATGACTCACTACATTGCTAAACTGTAAAAATAATCCTGTATTGCCTTTTTCTACCAAAAACTTCTTTACTGCTTGAGCTCTAAACTGCTCATCAAAAGAGAATGACCAATCATCAAAGATTTGATCAATAGAAAATTCTTGATCAAGCGTTCTACAAATATTAGCTAATGAGTTGCTTGGTTGATCTGCCATGGCGTTAAAATGCTAAAAGCAAATTAGCATTGAGCGCTGAGTTCGTCTATTATGCATCTTACTCTTGCAGGGATATATGCTTTCAGTATATTGGAGATCAGAACTGATGCATTGCTATGACTAAGACCTGTAAGCAGTGTGCGAAAAATTTTGAGCTAACCGAGGACGATAGCAGTTTTTATGAAAAAGTTTCGCCCGTATTTCAAGGTAAGAAGTATTTAATTTCTACACCCAGTTTTTGTTCTGATTGTAGCTTGCAGAGAAAATTTGTCTGGCGTAATGATCGGCATTTCTATGAAAGGAAATGCAATCGTAGTGGCCAGGATATAATTTCTATGTTTAGCGCTGATGCCAAAGTGAATGTGTATCATAAAGATTGGTGGTGGAAAGATGATTGGGATGCTAAAGACTATGGTCAAGATTTTGATTTTTCTCGATCTTTCTTTAGTCAATTTTCTGAGTTAATTCAAAAGGTGCCACATGCGCATACTATTACTGTGGACTCAGTCAATTCTCTTTATACTAACTACAATGTTGGCAATAAAAATTGCTATCTTTGTGCCGCCGGCAATCACTTAGAAGATAGTTATTATTGTTACAATGCTCAAGAATCAAAAAATTGTTGCGATTGTCTTTTTGTCTTCCGCTGTGAGCTCTGTTATCAGTGTGTTCATTGTGAAAGCTGTTACAATACTAATTTTGCCCTTAATAGCAAAAACTGTGCTGACTGTTTCTTCATAGAAGATTGCAATGATTTGCAAGATTGTGTTCTGTGTTTCAACTTAAAACATAAACGTTATTGCATTCTTAATAAGCAATACACGAAAGAAGAATATCAAAAGCTACTTGCTAACTATGAACTGAATACTTTGGCCGGCCAGGAAGCAATGCTGCAACTATGGCGTGCAGAAAGTCTTAAATACCCTAAAAAAGCTAATCATAATAATCAGACAGAAAATTGTACGGGAGATTATATTTTGCAATCCAAGAATTGTCACAACTGTTTTATTATGGCTTTGGGGTGTGAAGATTGCAAAAATATTTTTAATGGGTTTCCGTATTTAAAAGATAGTTATAATTGCGCTTATTCTGGAGAAAACGCTACGCTTCTTTATGAATGTATGGGTTCGGGTTCCAATGTCTATAACACTGTCTTTGGGTACTTGTGTTTGGTGGGGAGCTCCAATCTACTCTACAGCACCTATATGTTCAGCTCTAAAAATTGCTTTGGCTGTAGCAATATGCGCAATGCTGAATACTGCATTTTGAATAAACAATACAGTAAGGAAGAGTATGAGGCTCTTGTGCCCAAGATTATTGAGCATATGCAAGCTACTGGCGAGTGGGGTGATTTTTTTCCACCAGAAATTTCGCCATTTCATTATGAAGAAACATTGGCTACTGAATACTTCCCTTTAAATGAAAGTGGAAAAGAGCCTGGAGCAAAGATATTTAACATGATTAAGCAAGAAATAGAGTTTTATCAGAAGAAAGGTTTGCCAGCACCGACCAAACATCCCGATATTCGCCACTTGGAAAGATTACGTCTATGTAACCCAGCGCGATTCTGGCAAAGAGATTGTGCTAATTGTCAGATATCTATACAGACTACGTATGCTCCTGATAGGCCGGAGACAGTGTATTGTGAAAATTGTTATCTCAATCTGGTGTATTAGTTTTTTAGCAATGTTTTAACTAGGCGCAGCTCATCATAGGAGTATTTACCCTGCAAATACTCAAAGACTGGTTTCAATTTTTCCGTGCCACATTTTTGAAAAGCAGCTTTCATTGCTTCATATCTTACAGCTGGGGGCTTTAGGTAATCTACCTCCAACTTTTCTCCGGCATCAAACATCTTTTCAATATGACCAATAATGGTTGTGGGGGCTAGATTAAGATTCTTTGCTATTTGCTCAATCGGCAATTTTCTCAGCAGTAATTCGCGAGTTTTATTACAGAAGGCTAAAGAAGACTTTGCGGTTTTAGTTATTCTAGTGCTGGACTTTTGCTGTAAGGCAGGAATAGCGGAAATAGTGTGCTCTTCAATAAATTGATTAATAAGTGTGAGAAACGCTTTGCCAAAAAGTGCTAATTTCTTTGCTCCTACTCCGGTAATCTGAGAAAAAGTATTAGCATCACGAGGAAAGTAATATGCCATTTCTTGGAGAGATGTATCGCCAAAGATGACGAAGGCAGGCACTTTCGCTTCATTGGCAAATTCTCTGCGTAACTTTTTTAGTTGCTCAAATAAGATCCGATTATAATTTAACTCGCCACTTTTAACAGGAGTTTGCAGTGGTTTTGCTGATGTGACTGCCTCTTTGCTGGGAATACAGATATCACAGCTACCACAATTATTCAGTGCCAAATCTTCACCAAAATACTTCAGTAAATATCTTTTACGACAAGCTCTATGAGTAGCATAATTAATTACCGCATTAAGTTTTTGTAACGCTTGTGTCCTGAGCTGAGTGTCCTCTATTTGATTAATAAAGAACTGATGTTTACGCGTGTCAGCATAGGTATAGAACATAATGCATTCACTTGGTAAACCATCTCGTCCAGCACGGCCAATTTCTTGGTAATAGCCCTCTAATGTTTTGGGATAAGTGAAATGCACCACCAGACGTACATTTGGTTTGTCTATGCCCATACCAAAGGCAATGGTAGCGACAATAATATTTATTTCATCTTTGATAAACATTTCTTGCACGCGACTTCTTTCATTGTTCTCCAAGCCAGCATGATAAGCACGTGCTTTGAATTTATTCAAGACCAGAGCTTCAGCCAATGCCTCAGTTTCTTTGCGAGAAAAACAATAAATAATCACTGATTCATCGCGATATTGGGGGAGTAAATTAAGCAGTTTTGGCAGAGCGTGTTTCTTTTCGACAATGCTTACGCGCAAGTTTTCACGATTAAAGCTAGAAATAAACACTCGAGCATTTTGTAATTGCAATTGACTGAGAATATCCTCACGAACCTTGTGTGTAGCGGTGGCTGTTAGGGCAATCAGAGGGGCAGTTGGGAAAAGTTGCTTTAGGATACTAAGGTTTCGATAATCTGGGCGAAAATTGTGTCCCCATTCTGAGATACAATGAGCTTCATCAACAGCAATTAAGCTAATCGGTAAGGTTTGTAAAAAAGTTTGAAAGTCTCTCAGGGCAAATCTTTCGGGAGCTACATATAAGATCTTCAATTCTTTACTTCTAGCTAAGGCACAAATTCTACTCACTTCCTGCGGAGATAGCGTGGAATTAATAAATTCGGCACTGACGCCACAAGCCTTTAATGTGTCCACCTGATCTTTCATAAGCGCGATCAAAGGTGAAATTACCAAGGTAATGCCAGGGAACTGTAATGCAGGTAGCTGATAGCAGAGAGACTTTCCGCCTCCAGTTGGCATCAAAACAAAACAATCATGTTTCTGCAGGACATGATTAATAATTTCCTCTTGTAGGGGGCGAAATTGATCATAGCCAAAGTATTGTTTGAGCAACGCTTGCATGGGAGAAAATTAATAAAATATGGATAGTCTGCAGGCAGGGACTACTATACAGGAAAAATTATGAAAGCTTGCCAAAGCACTCACCACTTTACTATTGACTAACTATGGTGAGAAGAATTAACCAATCAAGAACCCAATGCGTCTGGAGCCGGCAAATCTATTTTTAGGGTAGTTTGCAGATGAGTTGAACGAATTGAATTACCTCTAATAGGTAGGCTTTATAGAGAACATGTCTCTGAAGATATTTTCAATTTCAGCTCTTTAAAGATTTGCTGGCAAAGTATTTCATTTGACTCTTTTTTGCGCAAAATGTGATCTTCACCTAGCAAAAGCAGCTGCTCAACATTCTTCTTTTTTAGCTTAAGTAACTCGACAAATGTGTAGGCTTGATCGGGATTAATTGTTTTATCTTGTGTTCCTACGACCACAGTAATTTTGTTTTTTTCTGTGAGACGATCGAGTCTTTGGCTAATTGATGAGGCATCGTAGGGAGTTGTTTCCTCTGGATCATATAAGCCATCGAAATGAATGTTGAAGATTGAAGTGTGTAAATAATTTAATAATGTTCGCCATTCGTAGACACCATTGATAGCGATAGCTTGCTTGATTTCATCAGGATAATCGGTAATCAATTTGGCAGCGAGATAGCCACCATAACTATTTCCTACTGCGTAAACAGGACCGGTCAACTGTTTAGATTTTTGTAGTTCTCGAACAGCATTCATGACACTTAGGGAATCAACAGTGCCATCTTTGCCAAGAAGAGAATAAGCATAATCATTGCCATAACCATAGCTGCCTGGATAATCTACTTTTAGCACCAGTGCGCCATTGGCGACGGCCTCTGCCAACATCCAATCATAAGTAGCATAGCTAGGATATGAATGAAACTCTTTCGCCGCCTGGCGGAATGGGCCTCCGTGTAACCATACAATTAGAGGCTGAGACTTGGGAGCAACACTTCCTTTGGCACTAATGAATACCCCAAAACTTTTATCAGCAAAGGTAATTACTTCATGTTGATTCGTGCTCGTCGATGTGTCCCAATTTAAGCCAGAAAATGAGTGTGTACTTTTGGTGTCTGGATCGTAGAGAATAGGTTTTAGGTTGGAACCCTTAGTAATAGGAATAAGAATTTGCCCATTTGATAACTTTTTCATCTCATACAAAAGAGACACATCGGTCATTACCTCTTCATGACTTTTGTCGAGCATATTTACTTGATATACAGACCAGTCGTAAGGACGAGATTTTGAATTGGCTACAATAAGTAGATTATTATCCCGCGTAAATAATAGATCAGCCACTACACCCAGGTCAGGCCAACTAATAGTACTTGCTGAGGTGAAATTTAGATCAGCCACATTCATCACCTTCGGAGTAGGATAATTATTCTGATCATCGAGGTAAGCATACATGGAGCCATCGTTGCTAAAGTTATGTAAACGATTAGCATCAGTTAAAAGCTCCCAAGCTTTGGGCACAGTGTAGGTGTGATTTTTTTCTTGAATTAAGCCATCTTCTGTAATCTGTAGCAGTTTGTACTTTTTGGTTTTACTAATATTCGTTTGTGCTGGTACATAGTAAGCAAATATTGTCCCTCCAGCAGCATACATAGGATTGGTTATTTGATCAGAAGTAGTGATTCTACTGATTTCTTTATTTTCCCCTAAATCATAAAAAATAATCTGCTTTTTTTTGTCTTTGCCTTCTGCTGTTATGAAAGCCACTTTATTACTGATACCTTGAGCGAAAACAGCTTGAGTAATTTCATCTGAAATAGGAATTAGCGCCTGAGGTTTTGCCACATTTGCGGAATCTGCCAGAAAGTACTGTTTGATAATTCCTTGCTGCTGAAGTTTCTTTTCCAATATTACTGCTGTTCCAGTTGGTGCAGAAAAAGATTTGGTGATGGTAGATTCAAGGGAAAATGGATCTGAAGTAGCCAAACTAGTATTGGCTGTTTTAGTACAATTTAGGGCTTGAATACTACAATTGAAGGTGTCCATGTCTTCTACAGTACCTTGGGAAATAAGTAGAGAATCATCTTGTGTTTCTTTGTATCGGTAAGACGTATATGTGGAGGCATCGCTTGCCACGGGGAATAATAGTAAGCTCAGTAGAATGGCGGGAATATATTTCATAAAGATTCGGAAATAGTAGTTGTGATAATTGTGGCTAAACGTAGGGCACTTAACAGGTACTGTCAAATATCCAATACCAGAGCAGAAATCAGTCTCTGTTTTTTCTCTTGCTTTAGCTATCATTAAAAATGCTAGAGGCTGTGTTAGATTATGCCTTGTCTTGTTCAAGAGATGAAAAAGTTGCTATAATATAAGTTAGTAAGTAAATAAAAACCACTATGAATCAAAAAGCTATTCTTTACGCCAGTATGGGTGGTGGTGTTCTTTTGGCAGTTGTTTTAGCAATGTTCCTGCCTATGCCAGGTGAAGAAAAGATGCCAGAAATAGATGAAAGCAAATTTGTCTCTTGGCAGAGCTTCAGTTCTACAGATAATAGCTTTACTGCTCGCTTTCCCCAAATTGCTGAAACTCGTAACAATGATCTCAGAGTTTCTGGCGGTCAAACTCTTGGCCAAAAAGTATATAGTGCAAAAGATAATAAAGATAATGCTTACTTAATAGTAAGTACTGAGTACCCAGAGGTATTACCAGTTGAAAGTGCAGAAGAATTATTACGACTTGCTCTTGATGGAATGGTACAGAGTGACCCTAGCAATAAGTTGATCCATTCTAAATTTGCTAAATTACATGGGCAACCTTCTTTAGAATTTGTCATCGAAGATGGTCAAAAACTCAACAACAAAGGACACATCACTATGAAAGATAAAATAATGTACCAAATATTCGAGGTGTACGAGACCAAAGACTTCGATGAAATGGCTCATAACTATTTTATCACCTCATTTCAGACTCGTTAACAAAACATTTATGTCTCAAACTAAAAGGTTTATTATCCCAACAACTATCGCTGTCCTACTACTTGTTGGAGCCGGTTCCTTGATGCTTTGGAAAAGTGGGAGCATCAAATTCGATCAATCGTCTTTACCACTGACAAAGGTTATTGATGGTGAAAAGCAAACCCAAACAGTGGATGACAGCTTATTAGCCCAAGCATTGTTAACTGCACCAGATCTCAATAGTATTTCTCGATTTTCACATAGTAGACCAACACTTACTGAGCTTAATCATCATCTGGACCCAATACTAAAAGACTATGAGTTTTATGTAGCAAAGAGCTGGTTTGATAGAGATTATGAGAGAATGAATATGCAAAATAGCATCATTAAATATGTATCAGCAGAAGCGGCACAAAAAAGTATGATGGAAAGAGCAAAAGGTTTTGAGACAATTACCATCAAGGCATCTCAAGAAGATATTGGAGATGCGCGAATTGCCTATTACCAACCAGGTGAGAGCGGAGAGGATCCACATATTGTGTATCGCTTTACCTTGGGAATATATGGTGTCAAAATTGCTCTTCCCACCACAGCTAAACAAATAGCTAACGATGCTGATCAAAAAACTGGACTTGCAGCTTTAGCTTCGCAAATAGCTAAAGTTCAATCACAACGTTTAGTCGATCTTTCTAAGGATAAGCTGACTATAGCCACTAACAATGCTATGCAACGTTTACCTGAAAAAATTAGTGGCACTCAATGGATTGGCACTTTACCTGTTAGTGATCAGGAATGGCTAGGTACTCAACATGAGTTCAAGGCAGACACGTTACCTGGATTTGTCAGTGCTGGGTTAAGTCGTTTTGCTATTCTCGAGAGACCAAATGAAATAGTAGAAGTAACTGTTTTAGAATTTAAGACTTCAGCTGATGCTCAAAGGTTCCAAAGTGAATTGGTTCCCTTTGCACAGTCACAAGAAGGAGAAGTTCTCAAGCTCCCACCAAGTTTAATAGCAAAGAAAGCTGATGCAGTAGCTCAAAAGTTTGGCATGGTCGAATTACAGGCGGCCCCCAGTAACTATGTAGTCGATGTGAGCATTTTCGCTCCTTTCGCTGATACCAATATGGAAATGGCTAAGAAGGATATCATTAAAATGTCAGAAGAAGCTTTAGAAAAAATGTAATTGAACCAACATTAAAGTCCTGAGTTTGAGGCATTCTGCTGAAGAGCTGGGTCTATTAGATAACAGGAAAGGGTAGAGCTCAACTGATCCTCACTACTGTAATTCAATATCTAGAAACTTTAGTAAAGAGATAGCCTCTGGAAGAGAGAACTTTGCCTTGGTGATAGTATTGCTGGTGGGGTCGACAATGTAGTTTCTAGAGGTAATAAAGTTGCTTTTTTGTAGTTTGCAACTATGAAAAAGTGTATTAGATAAGTGAGTCATAGAAAAGTCGGCTTCAGTTAAATCCGTGTTATTGAATACGCAGTTTTCTAATTGTGAATTCAAAAAAGGAGTCTTGCTCAATTTAAGATCAGAGAAGTTACAACCATTCACTACGCATTGAGAAAAGCTAAACCGTGGCGAACCTAAAGTACTTGCACATTGATGGAAATCAACCCCTGTTAATTTGCATCCATTAAATGTCACTCCCAATAGCCGACTGTTTGTTAAATTAATGCCACTGAGATTACAGGAAATAAAAGTTACATTTTGTAAGCTTGAATAAGAAAGATCAGCATAACTGAAATCTGATTGTTCGAAGATACAATCTTGAAACTCTTGTTTGCTTAAGTCTTTATTTGCCCAGCTAAGACCTTTCTTTTTGGTTTGCGATGAATCAAGCATAGAGATACGTTGCTGTTGCGAATAATATATAGTTAAGAAGTTTAATTAGCTATACTGAAAGTTGCCTATTTACTCAGCAAAGTCATTGCTAGGCATAAGAATAGTCGGTAAGAAGCCTGGGGTATGCTAGGAGTAATAAATGCTTAAGAACTATGCTCTTTTAAAAACTCCAATTGATTACAGAATAGGAAAAAGTAGAACTATCTGATTAGGGATCCAGACAGCAATTGCAAGAATATGATACAAATTCTTTAGTCATAGTTCTTATGAACGATTTGGTTTATTTTAAACAAAAACATCCAAGGGCCTGTTCCTTAGTTATATTGCGCATGGTTCTGAATAAGCACGGAATTTCTGTTACTGAGGAGGATCTTGTTGAGAAGGTAGAAAAAAACTATGGGAAGCACTTTGAAAATATTTGGAATCCCACCATTGCTAAGTTGGCCAGAGAATATGGTCTTGAAACTACTATGTATGCTTTGTGGCCTCTATTTAAACCAAGTAGTTTGGATAAGGCTTTAAAAGAATATAAAGATACGCCCACAACTTTTTGTGTTGCTAAATATGAGCATAAAAAAGATCAAGATATTCTACCTGAGCCATTGCCATTGGCATATAAAGAAATGTTTAAGGCGATCGAACTAGGATGTCATGCTGTTTATGGACGCCTCACGGAAAGGCGAATAAAGACTTTTCTTAGACAGAAGAAACTGATACAAACATCAATCAAACTGAAGGTCCTGTACCCTCATAGAAAAGGTTTCCATTCAATTCTCATCTACGCTATCAACAAAGATAGCATCCAATATCACGACCCATATTATGGCCCCGCGCTAGAAATAAATATTGCAACCTTGCTTAAAGCCACAGGTAATACCGGGGCAGCGATCTTATATGGATAGTTTTTCTTTTAATGGGTCATCCTTTGAGCTGATGGAAAGCAGCCTAGTTGGGGACTCTCTCTACAATATTTCGGCTTGTTTAAGCAAAGAGGGGAGAGAACGTGAAAACAATCAGTCCCGGGAGAAATGATCCTTCAAGTCATTAATGCCCCTGAGTTAGGATCTTTCCAGGAAAGGGAGTCATTCACCGAGGGGAAGGGGTAGAACTTTTAAGACATTATATATTGATACGCACTTTCTAAATTTGATTGGTAATCTCCTATACTCATATCGATATAGAATTGATTATACTCCCTGCACTGATCTTCAATGTTCTTGCTGCTTTCCATAAGTTGGATGGGCAAAACTTCTTTATCTTTTTGAGACAATTTATTTATCCAATCATTTTCCCCTACAAAATTAAGAATGGTCTCCAAAGAACATTGCGATATTCCTAAAAAGACAGCTTTTATTTGATAAATCTTTTCTAAAGCAGGGATTTGTTTAGGTAAAAAAGCGTCACCCTCAATAGTATATGGGGAAGTAGTGTCGATAATATGTTTTACTAAAGCTGTAAAATATGGGCAAAACTTGTCAGAGATTTCATTGTAGGGAATTGTTAATCTCAGATCAGGTTGGGCTTCCTGAATCATATGAATGAGAAAGTCAGTACTTAAGAATGGTATTTTATTCCGCTCAAGTAGCAATTTTGCCAATTTTGACTTACCGGCACGAGGAGTGCCACCAATTATATACAACATAAAGATTTTAAGCCTTTCTTAATTGTTCCGAAGAATTCCTTTAATTTTTGTCTCCATTTCTGCGGAAATATTGTTACACCATTGTTCTGGAGTGGTAGATTGCTCTTTTCTATAGTTTTCCAAACTAAGCCAACGAATTTGTACCACTGAGCCATCCGTAAAAGAGAAGTTCTTCTCCTCCTCATTGAGCACCAATAAGTATCCGGCAAACAGATGCATTGCTGGATGGTAAGAACTCTTTAGTACTAGCTGTAAGCGATCAATAGTAGTTTCTATCCCAATCTCTTCTTGTAGTTCAAGTAGAGCGGTCTGTTCAAATGTATGTCCGGCTTTCACATGACCACCGAAATATGTTTGCCACTTCTCTGGATTATCGCGACAACTGCTGGATCTTTGCGAGCAAAGTAAGTTACCACTGCTGTCCATAATCCATATATTAGCAACCCCATGCCAGTGTCGTAATGGCTCAGTATGAACAACGCTACGAATCTGGGACTCTATGACATGTCCTTGGTCATCAAAACATTCAAGCAATTCTTGAGATGAATCAGGCATAGAATTAATTACTCTTACTCAGAATATATCTTTAAAGAGATTAACTAGCCATACTGTACCATTTCTATTGTCTAAGCTTGTCTCAGTAATGTACCGTGAGGTAAATAATTTTTGCCTGGTTAATCACGTAAAGTACAGATTGCAGAAGGAGAATTTAAAACTATTGATAGTCGTGAATTAAGCACTTTCAAGAATCAGCGTATTTTCTCGAATATCTGGCCAATACTTTCTCTACTACTGCCGGTACTATATTGATCTGCCAATGAAATCAGTTCAGCTACTATCTGTTGGCCAGTTTCATTAACACGATCGTACTTTCTTCGTCGCTCTAGAGGTAAGCCTGGTGAGTCAGCAATAATTGTGAGTATGGTATCAGTAGTGTCGATAATTTGTTCAGCAAATGAAAGGCATTCTCTAGCGAAGGTCAGAGAATCAATAGCGCTCCTCTGTACATCTACTGCTGCTCGCCTAAAGTTAATTACTGCTCCGCCATGGATCTCCAAAAAGTCCTTGTCGACTCCAGGCCCTATTAGTCTCATCTCTAATCTCGATTTTGCCAAGTCGCGAGCCAATGGTGAGAATTTCGGTTTCAAGCGCTCATACAGTGGAGCTATTTGTATAGCTGCACTATCAAATGCCCTCTTAACGCTACTATCCATACCTTCTGTTGGACTAACACGCTCGCTTCTGGTTCTGACCAGTTTGTGAGCTAAGTAGTTCATAACATGCGCTTTGTCAGCAGGGTCAACAGTTTCACCATCAACCATATCTTTGGCGGTGAATTGAAGCTTGTTGTAATAATCAGATCGATCACGATTATCCCAATTATCACTTTGTAACACATTATTAAAAGCTGCCAATTCCCTTCTTTTTGCTGTCGTCTCTGGATTGGGGCCATTATCTGGTCCTTGGCGTTGAGCCTCACTCATCGGGATTTTATAATGTTCTTTTCATGATACCATATCCTTACCAAACCTGAATAGCTAACCGTTTCTCTCCAAACCCCTTTCTGCAACCTATTGTTAGGTATAACCAAACTATCAATCGCTGCCTTTGTATTTTCTCTCATAGAGTGGTAAAAGGCATATTAACAATTTTTTATGTTGAGAGTTTTTAGAGAGCGAGCAATAACCGATCCAATTGAAGTTGATCCTGATGCAGAATTAGATATATATCTAAGAAGGTGGCGGGTTGACATGTTAGCTTATAGTGTTGGTGGTCATGAATATGTACTTTGGGGAGCAGACTCTAATGATTTAGAACGAGTATATTCTGATCGTTTATATGAAAACAATCCTGCCAGGGACCATTTAGCAAGGGCAATTGCAAGTGAACATAAAAAAGCATACACAGCTGCCTGGTATCAACTTTATTTATCAGTCTATTTTGGCTGTCCTGTAACCCTACAGTATGTAAAAGGGGGACTGAATGAAGCTAATGGTTATCCCTATCAAAGTTTTGGTTTTCAGAGAAAATATGATGCTAGTGAATTGGCTGCTTTCGCTGAGCTTATGAAGAGTTATTGCGAACAGCACGGAGTAAGTTATGAGCATCTACCTATTATTAGGAGCGAGAGAGCAATTCCTGAGCCTTTGCTAAAAGAGTCCTTATTGGACCGAACCGTTACCGTTGATTTACAGCCAATTCCATTACTCACACGCAGAAGACTCGCAGGTATACTTGGAGCTGGTATTTTATCTGCAATTGATACTGCCAAAAAGGAAACTGTCAGTTTGTAGAAGCTAACATCAAATAAGATTTATTTAGCAATTAGAGCTTGTTTCTCGTGACTCTTAAAAAGGTTCCAGTATATGTAAGCGACGATAAGCATTAGTACTTGCGTGATAATAATTGGTTCAATGACACCTAAGTGATCTGCAATTAATCCAAATATATAAGCAAAGACAGCAAAGAAAGTGTTGCTAAAAAGAGAATTAATTGATCCCATAGTAGCTCTCTGTTCATTTGTAAACTCAATCTGCATGAGAGAGCTCAGAGCGACGCCTGCTATACCGAAGAAGAAAGCTGTTATGGCTATTAATAAAGGGGAAATGATGGTAGGGAAAATGACTGCAAGTACTATGAATATAATTCCAATGATTTCTCCTATTAATAGAACTCTGAAAGTCGAGAATTTACTTACTATACTTCCTGCATATCTTGAGCCTAAAAATGAGAAAAACTTATTCATTGCTTTAGCTACTCCCAAGCTCCATAATGGCCAAACTGTACTGAGAAAAGCTGGCATAAATTGATTCTGTGTCTCTCCCATACTGAATCTCAAGATGGATGAAAGGCTCAATTTGCGTAATTTACTATTAGTCAGAAAGGCATGAAATGACTCTTTAAGATGAGCAAAGATATTAGAAGTTTGTGCTTTGTTGATGGTCTGTGGCTCTTTAATTCGAAAACTTATAATGAGCGCTAACAATTGCGGCAGAACAGATAGCCAAAATACCCAAGCAAATGAAAAGTTAGCGACTATACCACCCAAAAGAGCAGATAGGCCCAAAGCTATTTGCAAAGTGGCACTGATTTTACCGCTATGTTCTTGAAAATGCATTTCCTCTTTTGTCTCCCCAAGAGTGTCATAGAGAAGAGCATCGTTATTCCCACTGAATAATGCATCCTGAAGCCCTGCCAAAACAGCTCCTAAAATTAAGATAAAGAAGGAGGAACCAATGGCGTAACAAATGATTGAAAGTAAACTGGCCAGAGATCCTAAAATGAGGGTTTTTCTTCGTCCAATCCTGTCTGAATAGACACCAGTTGGTATCTCAAAAAGGCACGTGCTTAGTGAGAAAATAGAAAATACTAGAAGAGCTGAGGCTAGTGATCCTGTAATACTTGCAAAATATAAAATGGCAATTGGCGAATAAGGCCGAAACCAGATAAAAAAGTTGAACCATTTCATTAGCCGTATATTCGAATGAACACCCATAAATCTAATCTGGATAAACTTATACAGATTAGATAGTAATTCTAAGTAGGTGTTTAATCAAAAATCATATCTGAAGCTTCAAGCATTAGATTAAAGATTACACCAAAACTCGCCATGTTTAAGAAAGGGTAGGGCGTATTTCTATTGTCTTTCTAATAGAGCCCTAAATTCTTCTCTATCCATATTTACCAATTTACTATCAAAAGAAAGCGGAGATTCTGTCATTTCATCCCCAAACCAATCTGGAGGTGTGAAGTTTTTTGCCTGTTCTACTGAAGTAAATTCTACTTCTATACGCATAAGACCTGCAAATAAGCCTCGGTATACTTTCAAAGTAATTTGGGGATCTGCAAGATGAATCAAATAACTGTCTCTTACTAAAGGTCCCTTAGCAACTTTCTTTAATGCTTCAAACTCTTTTGCTCCTATGACTAATTTTGCTTGTGTCCTCGTCAGTTCTCCGATCGCTTCCATGCGTTCCAACTCATAACGATCACCTCTTTTCTGAAAGCGTAATGAAACTGTATCGTCTGCGAATAAATAATATCTTTCGTCCTGAAGAGGCTTGAGATCAGTTAAATCAGGCATGGTTCTTACTCTCCATTTCCTTTCAATTTCTTGTTCCATAAATATTCATTATTTCTATCTGAATCTTAGTTATCCTAAAAATAAAAGTCTATTGTTACCTTAAGCTAGCTGATTCTATGGGCATTTGTCTAAAAGGGGCAATCTGCTTATACTTTTAATTGCTAATAAAATAGCCTATGAAATCCTTTTTTCTCACTCTTAGTATCGTTCTTATTGCCACTACGACACTGGCTGCATGCGCTAATAAAGAAATTCCGAATGCCACGCTAAATACCCAGACATCAATATATTGTTCTTCTGATGGTTCATTTACAGCTATTAAGCCGATTCAAAGTCACCGTTCTTATTGTCTGCAATCTGATGCCAAAGGAAAAGTGTATACCGCAAATCAAGCTAGTTCATACACCTTCGCCATTCGTGATGATCAGGGGACTGTTGTAAAAGACTTCGCCATCACTCACACGAAGCCAATGCATGTAATCGTGGTAAGAAAAGATCTCAATTATTTTCAGCACCTACATCCTGAATTTAACCAAAGTACTGGTACATTTACTTTATCAAACCTGGCTTTTCCAACTGAAGGACAATATCGTATCTTTGCTGATTTTGCAGTAACAGGCGGGCAAATGGACCCAATGAATATGCCATTAGGTATTACCAGCTTCGAAGATGTCCAGGTTGGTAATAATTATCACCCTCAGGCAATTGGTGCTGAAGAAAAAGTGAAAACATTCGAAGGCTACCAGGTGTCATTAGACACCGGGACACCATTGCAATCTAGTAAGGAAGCGAAGCTTGCCTTTGATTTGAAACAAAATGGTAAATCAGTTACAGACTTACAAGAGTATCTTGGAGCTTTGGGGCATACGGTAATTCTGCGTGAAGGCACACTAGACTTTATTCATGCACATCCTGTAGAAAGTATTAATCAGCAGCAGAGTGGAAAGGTGAACTTCATGGTTCATTTTCCAGAAGCTGGTAAATACAAGATATTTACCCAGTTCCAAAGAGCAGGGAAAGTGGTCACTACTGATTTTGTAGTGTCTGTCGCGCAAGGAGAAGAGGATTCAGGAATGATAGATATGGGTACTAAAATGCCCGGCATGAATCATTCAATGATGAGATATTAAAGATGCGCCAGCTGCTGCCTTGTGGACTGGCATCAATTATAAGGCTCTCCGTCTTTTTTGTAAGCCATTACTAAAGTTGATAGAGACGGGCCCAGAGGTTGCAACCTTTCTGCTATTCAATGTCAGGGACTTGTTTTAAGTATTTAGGATTCGTTTTCTTAAAACGGTTTTTCCTGAACCTGTTTTGAAGTATTGTTCCAATTCTCTAGCCTGTTTTTCAGTTGGTAAAGCAATATAGCCTACTAACTCTAAGGGTAAAAAACGTCTCGTGGAAATTACATAACCGTTTTGATGTTGGAAAAGTCTTCTACTCAGAGAATTAGTCGATCCAGTATAGAAAAACTGTTTTTGTTTGTTTTCAAGAAAATATACATACCACATAGAAAAAGTTACTACTCAATCTAGTGTAGTAAATAAAAAATGAAAAAGGCTCAAATAGTGTACAGTTGATCCATAAAAGAATCTCTTACATCATGGCATGCCTGCGCGTATTAACGCTTCGGCAGCCTAGCACTGCGCTCACTCACTGCTCGCTATGTGCTAAATAAGCAGACATGTAAAATTAGCCTGTCAGAGTTGGCCTGCCAGCCGAAGCTCGCAGAGCGCAGGCTGGTGGAGATGGGCGGAATCGAACCGCCGTATAAGAAGAACCAGGGTAACCCTCTACGTTTATAGCTTGTTTTGCTTACATGATTGCAATAGAGAACAAGCAAAAAGCTGCAGTCGTGTTTCTTCCTAAATACTCTTTAGTACGGAAGAAGACTAAAGAGATGTATCAGAAGGTTGCGATAAAAAGGACCTGAATACATACACGTCTCTTTTCACCGTCTCCAGCGAAAAGGCCGGAGATAGCGCTAGTAAACTATGCAGCTAAAGCAAATTGGAGTGAACCAACAGTGTTTTGGCCTTCTAGAGTACGAGCAGCTGCTAAAGATTCAGCAGTTAGATTTTTCTCTATGGATCTAACGGGAATAGAGAATCCCGTAAACGCCAGTTACGCTAGTTGCCTTCCTAGCAAAACCGATCATCCCCAAATTATTAAAGAACTAAAAAGCCCTGCACCATAAGGATGCAAGGCTTATTATACTAAGTCCTCAAGAGAATACTAGTAGATCTCGTATGTCATGGTTACATATGCCGTAACTTCTTGGCTTCCGGGTTGTAATACTGGTGCTGGAGGTGCGCTTGGTGCAGGTGCTCCTACTTGAGCACCAAAGCTACGGTCAGTCGCTGATGCATCATAATTCTTATCATAGCCGCCCCCGCCCATTTCATTGCCATAATAAGGCATTGGAGGATAGTAACCACCTTGATCGTCAGAGAAATTAATCACTTTACCCAGTCTTACGCCAGCTTGGCGAGCAAGGGTTTGTGCTTTTTCTTTAGCTTTATTGAAAGCTTTCTCTCTTGCTTGGCTCTTCAATTGCTCAGGATCATCGATGGTGAAGTAGATTTGTCCCACTTGATTTGCTCCAGCTGTAGTTGCCTTTTGTAATATCTCGCCTGCTTTGTCTTTCGCACGCACTTTTACCTCCAAACCTTGCTCAGCGCGATAGCCAACAATTTTTGATGGATCAGTATCATAATTGTATTCAGGATCTAAGTAATAGCTGGTCGTACGGATATCTTTCTCTTCTACTCCCATACTTTTTACTGCTGCCAAGACAGCATTCATCTTTTTCGTATTGTCATTGCTTGCTACAGCTACAGTCGCACCCTTACTAATTACTGTGAAATTCATTTGAGCAATATCAGGCACGCCAATAACCTTGTCTTCAGCGGATACAACAATCGTGTTTTTATAATACTCATGACTTTCTTTGTAGGTCTTGAGCGACTCTACACCTGTCTTTACTGACAATAAAACTAAAAATACTGCCACCAGTACAGCTACCACTTTGCCTAGAACAGTTTTTAAAAACTCCATGGATGTTCATTTAAGACGAAAGCATTCTAATAGCAACGATTGTTTTATGCAAAAGAATCAAAGAATTTTATTCTTGGTACAAGTTTTCTTTAGGGCCATTCACTGGTAAATAGTTCTGTTGTACCACATGTCCGGGATAATCATGAGGATACCGATACTCTTTATTTCCTTCTTTGGTTAAATGCTGAGGGACTTGTAGAGTAGGATACTTTTTTAGGTATTCACTAACCTTTCCCATGGCCCGAGTGACATCATTATTTTTAGGGGCTCGAGCTAGATAAATACAGGCATGGGTAAGAAAAAACTGGCCTTCTGGGTAACCAACATTAATAAAGGCTTGAAATGCATTGTTTACGAAGATTAATGCTTGTGGATCGGCCATGCCTATATCTTCTGAAGCTAAAATAAGCATGCGGCGGAAAATAAACTTAGGATCTTCACCCGCTTCAATCATTTTCCATAGCCAGATTAGGCTGCCATCGATATCGCTACCGCGAACACTTTTGATAAATGCAGAGATGGTATTGTAATGTTCATCACTTCTTTTGTCGTAGCGAATGGCGTGCTTTTGTAAAAATTGGCGCACGGTGTTGATATCAGTTTGATATCTTTTGCTTTCAATCAATAATTGTAAACTAGTAAGTAGGCTTCTGGCGTCTCCCGCTGCTATTGTCAACAAATAGTCAATTACTTCCTGAGATAAAGTTACTTTGTTCTGATACGTAGTTTTTAAGGCTCGCGCTAATATTTTCTGCAAAGCTTCTTTTGCCAATAAATTTAGCTTGTATACTGTTAGGCGAGAGAGAAGAGCGGCATTGATTTCATAGGAAGGATTTTCGGTAGTAGCGCCAATAAGAATAATATCGCCAGCTTCTACCGATGGGAGCAAAGCATCTTGTTGAGCTTTGTTGAAACGGTGGATTTCATCAACAAATATAACCGTCCGTTTACCATAGGCTCTAAATCTTTCTTTAGCTTGTTCACAGTGTTTTCTTAGATCTTTTATTTTTGCTTCAGTTGCGTTTAGTTCCACAAAGTGAGCATCAAGAGAATTGGCTAGAATTGAGGCGAGGCTAGTTTTCCCCGTACCTGGTGGCCCGTGGAGAATGAAAGAGTGCAAAATCCCACTCTCTAAAAGTTTGCTTAAGTTTCCTTCAGGACCAATAATATGTTCTTGGCCGTAGAAGTCGGAAAATGACTTGGGGCGTAGTTGGTAGGGAAGGGGGAGCATGAAAATTACAAATAAGGGGCAAAAGTACTATGGAACTAATGGTAAAAGTACTCTGTTAGTTTCAATCAGCCAAGGTGAGCGAAGAAATTGTGTGTTTAATAAAGAGCTGTTGCTAGAAATGGGGAATCCTTTATAGTATGTGCTTCTGGGCCAATATGTGGTAAAATATCATGAACTAGTCATATGCGAAAATTTTATTCTGCCATTCTTGTTATCTTACTGTTTTCTGTTGTTGTTCCTTATGTGGAGGCTAGAGAAATTGTTGCTGGTGTTTCTTATGAAACTAGAAGTATTCCTCGTTCTCAAGGAGCCGCTGTGCTGAGAGCCGTGATTGCTGATACCAGAAACACTCGAGTGAGAGTAGAGGGTAAAGGGAGTGCTCAAGTGTGTAATCAGAAGTTTTCTCCTCCTGAATTAGTGACCTTGGCAGGACAAAATGATTTTATTGCGGCGGTGAATGCACAATTCTTTAATAGTCAAGGAAAAGCAATTGGTGATTATATTGGTAACAGTATTCAGTATGGTGCCAATTGGCCTTCTATGAGAGAGTCGGCTAATTTTGTGGCTATCGATCATAACGGTGATATTGTTACCGGTACTGAGAATCTTACTCCGGCAGCTGCTAGTCGCTATAGTATGTTTATTAATGGTATCTTTAAAATCAATCGTAATGGTAGTTTGCAGGATATCACTCCGGAGCAAGTTACTACATCTTTTGATTCTGCTTATTCAAGTGATAGAGGCAATGCTAGAGGTACCATTGCGCGTACGTACTTAGGTATTAATCCCACGCAGCATAAAATCATTTTGCTTACTGGTGGGGAAGGAACTTTTCGCAATAGCAATCCCCTCGATAAAGGTGTTACTCCTCAAGAAGGGGTAGACTTTTTGAAGTCACTTGGTGCTACTGATGGCTATATTATGGACAGTGGTGGTTCTACTATGATGCGTCAGAGTGCTAGATTTTTTACTCCAGATGAAAGTTTTGCTACCGATGGCCGCTCTTTGGGCAATCTACTAGTTGTTCGTTCGGGCCGGCCACAAAGTGAGCAAGAAACGGCAGCATTGCCAGTGAAACAATGTCGTGATGATGCTCCTCAACCTGGTCCCACTGGTACGCAGCCAAATCAAGCAGGAACCTCTGCCACTGGAGCAGGTGGTACTAGTGCTGGTGGCACTGTTCAGCAAGGTCAGCTTTTTGTTCCTCCTCAAACTGTTCCACTGGAAGTACCAATAGGTGGTGTGACTATGATTGGTGGTAATGAAAACTTCATTCTCACTTATAGTCGCGTGCTCTTTGGTTTTGCTGCCGGCTTGGTGGGACTTTTGGCATTAATAATGATTATTGTTTCAGGCTTTCAAATTATTATAGGTGGTGCTGATGAGATCACGAAAGCAAAAGAGCGTATTGTCGGCTCAATTTTAGGACTGGTATTATTATCTACTGGTGGTTTTATCTTGTATGTTGTTAATCCTTGTTTCTTTGGTTTTGGTGCCAACTCTGCTTGTACACCAAGAGCGATTAATGGACATGAGTATCAAGCGCCTATTAGCTCTATTTTTAGCGGTAATGTTGGTGATGGTGGTGCTACTAGTTCACAACCGGGGCAACCACATAGACCGCGTACACCGATCCAATATGCTCAGGAAAAGATTGGTGAGGCGAATTCTCGTTGGCAAAGCTATAGTGCTGATTTTACCCGCATGACTAACCAGCTTTTTGTTGGTGCTGCTCCAGAAGCATTTTTAGGATTTGCTAGTAATGGTGGTATAACGGAATTAACTCCAGGAGGATCTTTTCAGGCTATGGGTATGTTTGGAGTACCTACAAATACTGGTTCACCAGCTCCAATTGCAGGTGGCCGTGATCGTTGGTTTCCTTTAGCTTCTGATCCTGCTGTAGTGCAATTTTTAGGAAGACCAGCTAGTACCGAGCCTGATGCTTGGAAAACTGCTGTTCCTGATCAAATCGCTGTTGGTTATGCTCATCTACGAGATGAAGGGGATAGTGTTATGGCTGCTTTGCCAGCCTCAATCCGCACTACAAATCGTGGTTCTCCTTGGTTCATCGCGATGGCTTTTATGGGGTGGAGTAGTGGTTCAGGTACTGCGGCCAGAATTGTTTCGCCTTTTGCTGGTCAGTTGGCGGGTGTCAATGACAATGAGAAATGGGGCAGATTTGTCCAATTAATGGCTGATGCAGGGATCAATGGCACTATCCGTCCGCAAACTAATACCAGTGGCAGATTTGATAGTCATTCGCCAGGAGATAGTCCCGTTAACCGTTATGACACCCATGATAATCCTTTTTATTCTGTGGTGAGAACAATGCAAAAGTTAGAGGCAGGAATGTTATTGGCTCAACAGCATGGAGGCAATACAGCATTTTTTGCTTATCCTGCGAATGTTAATCGTATCAATGTGCAGCAAACTATAACTAATTTAGGCTATTGGGGTACGGCTACCAGATAATAAAAAAAGCGTTTAGGATTAACTCCTAAACGCTTTTTTTGAATTCGAATTATTTAGATGAACTTAAGGAGTAACTAAACCACTAGCGATAGATACTACCTTAGCAGCCTGCTCTCGAGTAATAAAGTCATTGGGACCAAATGTTGTAGGAGAATAGCCTTTGACAATATTGCGGCTAGCAGCTACTTCGATATAGCGGATTTGGTCAAGATCTTTAACGTCTGAGAACCGACTTACTGAAGCTGATCCGGGAGCGATCCCATTAATACGTAACAAAATAATCACCGCTTCAGCTCTGGTGATACTTCGCTCAGGATAAAAATATTTCAAGCCACCGACAGTGAATCCATTTACAATCTGATTAGCTGATGCGTAATTTACGTAGGTACGTAATGAATGGTTGAAGGGAACATCCTTGAAGGTGCTTTCACTATTTTGGTAGAGACTAACGGACTTGTTTGCTGATAATAAAGCAATCTTAAGGAATTCAGCTCGGGTGATATTTCTCTTAGGTTGGAAGCTACGATCAGAATAACCAGTGATAATATTGCGACTTGCTAGAGCGGTGATAAAACGAGCAAACTCGGAAGTACTAGAGACATCAATAAATGAAGTGTTGCCCGTGCCTGGAGTGTTAAGCGTGCCAATCTTAGTTTCCAAAGCATCAAGCGCTTCTTCTACAGCATCAGTTTCTTCACCTAATTCGTCTTCTTGATCACCAAATTCTTCTTCATAATCATCATCAGTACTATTATCTTCTACAGCATCTCGAGCATCATCTACTGTATTCAAAAAGTTTTGTACTGCATCCTCAATATCATCAAAGTTATCTTGAGTAATAGTACCTGTAATACGCTTTAATTCTGTTTCTACATCATTAACAATTTCGATAATATCACCGATATAAGTATCCAATTCTGTTTCAGTATTAATACTGGTAGCATCCTCATCCTCAATAGATTCAACATCTTCTTCAAAACCCTCAATCTTATTGATTATTGAGCTCACACTAGCACTGCCGGCACTAGTGCCAAAGGCCAAGCGGGCAATTCGGTCCATTTCGCTGTCGATATCATCTTCTTCACCATCACGATATTCATTTCTCTGATCAATGAATGAGGTTTTCAATGATGTGATTGTTCCTCCTGATCCCGTTCTGGTTACCAGGCGATCGAAACGTTCATCGACTTCATCATTGAAGCTTTGGACACTTTCATCGATTTCATCAAAGTTTGCTGTACTAATACTGCCCGTGATCTTTTCAAGAGCATCAACTACATCTTCAGCTTCAGCAATCAAATCTTCGAAAAAACTATCTAAAAGTGTGCTCGTGGTAATAGCATCAACATCAGTTCTTAGGTCATCTACATTGTCTGTTGCCTCATCAATGTCCTCTATGACGCCATCAACTATTGTAGCAGAGGTGCTGCCGGATGTTCCGCCGGTAAGTGTTGCTTCTAACGCGTCGAAACCTTCTTCTAAATCATTCAATTCCTCATCATCTTCTAAGTCGTTCTTCGCATTATTAAATGCTGTTTGTAAACTAGTGGTAGAGATGCGTGAATCGATCACACGAAGGGTTTCCTCAACTTCCTCAACAAAATCATCATAAGCATCTTCAACTGTATTCAAGTCAGCTTGAGTGATGGGACGATTGACCGAGCGGATTTCGTCATCGGCATTTTCTACAATACCAGCTAATTCCTCAAAAAAGTTTTCAACATGAGTAGTGGTGGTAAAATCACTAGATGAATCATAGCTAGTGTCTGTGCGGAGATCCTCTACTTCTTGAGTTGCGTCATCAAGGGCGTTTGCGGCTGAACTCGCAGTTTGCGCGAGAGCAACAGGAGGGTTCAGGGTGAGCAGGAGCAAGCTGGCTATACCGACACTTGCAAAGGACTGCAAATACTTTTTCATAAGGAAAGGTTAGAAAAAAACAATTACAAAATTAAGTTACTACAAAGCCTCACATTCATCTAGTACGATCACTAAAAGATTTCTGTTACTTTTAAGAATTCATGGTGCAAGATTCAATTTAAAATGTCCCAAAATGGTGGTAGACACAATGAAGAATGGAACCTTTTGGACTTTGGCGCATAATGTCTACTGGTTACATCAACATCAGATCCCTCCACTAGGTCGGGATGACAGTTTAGTGCATTTATTGCTCAAAAAAATTGGTCAGTTTTTACTTAACTAGTCAATAACTGACTAGGCTGTTCGAGCAACACATATCCCTCCGTTTGTCATTCCGTGCGAAGTCGAGGGATCTAGTTAATAAGCGGAATCTCGATAATACCTTCAATATTTTATAAGCTCAAATCTTGCTTCTTGAAGGTTGCATTGTATAGTGTTTTTGTCTTTTTCGCTTAGAATAATGAATGCTGATCATAATCAATTGCCAATCTCTTTTTCTTCACTTGAGGCGCAACGACAATTGCGGGTGGATCGTTTGGAGATTTTAAAAAAGCGGGGAATAGATCCTTATCCAGTTAGCAGTAAGCGAGATTATCGCTTGGCAGAAGTGAAAAGTTTTTTTACTCAGGAGCAGCATCCGTTCATTGGGGACACTACGCAGACTATTACTTTGTCAGGAAGAGTGAAGTCGAAACGTTTAAGTGGCAAAATTGCTTTTGCTCAAATTGAAGATGAAAGTTTGCCTACAGGTTTTCAATGTATATTTAAATTGGATATGTTAACGAGCACTGAAGAGAAGGTGCTCAACTTTTCTGATCTCAAGACTTTGATTGATGAAGGGGATTATTTACAGGTAACTGGTTATCTTGATCGTTCGCAAACAGGAGAGCCTAGTATTTTTGTGACTGCATATACTGTTTTAGCAAAGTCGCTTCGTCCCTTGCCGGAAAAGATGGATTCTGAATCGAGATTTTTAGATCGTGTGGCTGATTTTAAAATGAATAGTAAAGATGAAAAGGGGCTTGCTGGTCGAGACATTATTCGTATGAAAGCTAAATATTGGCAAATTTGGCGAGAGGAAATGGCGAAGGAGGGATTTTTGGAAGTAGAGTGTCCTATATTTGAATCTGTACCTGGTGGAGCTGAGGCTAAGCCTTTTACCACTTTTTATAATGAGCTGGATCAGGATATGTATTTGCGAATATCTCTGGAACTTCCTTTAAAAAAACTCATTGCTGGTGGTTTTGAAGCTGTCTACGAAATAGGGAGAATTTTTCGTAATGAAGGTTCTAGTCCACAACACTTACAAGAGTACACCCAGATCGAATGGTATATAGCCTACAAAGATTATGCATGGGCTATGATTTTTACTAAGCGTGTTTATCAAAGAATAGTTCAAGAACTTTTAGGCACTATGACGCAAGTGGATTATCATGGTCATGAAATTAATTGGGGGGAATGGTGTGATGAGACTGAAGCAAAAAAGAATAATTGGGAATTGGTCGGTGGATGGCCTAAAATTCCTTATTTTGATGCTGTTCGCTATTTTTCTCAAGGGGCAATTGATACTGAAGGGAAAAGTCTGGAAGGGCTTTGCAATTTAGCAAAGAGCTTGGGGATTGAAGATATTGACCCTAAACATGGTATGGCTACTGTATTGGATAAATTATGGAAAAAGGCGAGAGTAAATACCACACATCCATTTTTTCTGATTCTTCCGCCAGTAGAATTAGAGCCTTTAGCGAAACGTGATCCAGCAAAGCCTCATCTTACCCAGAGATTTCAAGTAGTAGCTGGAGGAGCGGAGCTCGGTAAAGCATTCAGTGAATTGAATGATCCTATTGATCAATTCGGCCGTTTTTCAGTGCAGCAAGCTGCCAGGGACGCGGGTAATGAGGATGCTCAATTTATGGATACTAAGTATGTGGAAGCAATGGAATATGGCATGCCTCCAATGGCTGGTTTTGGTACCAGTGAGCGCTTCGTATCTTTCTTGTTAAGTAAACATATTCGCGAATGCGTTACTTTTCCTCATGTCCGAGAGCAAGCTAATACCAGTGGAAAAGCTAAGCGCACTATGGTTGCTCATGCTGTTATTTTGGATACGCCGGATGTTCCTAATTGGTCTAAGCTTAATGCTGCTGCCCATTTGACGGCTTCTTTGGGAGCGAGAGAAGGTAAAAAGTTAATTTATATTGATCACAGCACAACCAGTGATGGTGAGCAAATTCCAATGAATATTCAGCATGCTATTATGATGAAATCAGCTACTACTAAGGATGATCTTGTTGCTTTGAAGAAAGCAGCGGAAGCACAGGAGTTAGTAGTTACTTGTTTTACTAAAGAAATGCGTGAAAGTAGCAGTGATGCAAAGGTAAAAGAATGGCAAGAGGCGAAGAGATTGGCTGATGTGGACTTTCTCGGTGTTTTGGTTTTTGGCGAAAAAAAACAAGTAGAAGCCTTAACTAAGCAATTTCCTTTGGTGCAGTAAAGAAATGTTTGCATAGGTTAAGAATACTTGGTTAAATTA
The DNA here is from genome assembly GCA_016207805.1 of Candidatus Abawacabacteria bacterium. Taxonomy (NCBI): domain Bacteria; phylum Candidatus Abawacaibacteriota; species Candidatus Abawacabacteria bacterium. The sequence goes on from JACQZO010000022.1 coordinate 78,160, forward strand.
AACAATAGGTTGGAGAAAATAATATTGAGAGAGTTAATTTGAAGAGGTTGTGAGAATGTTCATGCTCATATCTAAAGATAAATTGTTTCAAATAGAGGTTTCGGTATTTCTTTGACACTCCATGGTGA